>CANOBT010000008.1 GCA_947564305.1 uncultured Lachnospiraceae bacterium
GCACCGCACAAAAAAAGGAGGAAAATATGAAGAGGAAAGTAATTGCAACATTGTTAGCAGCATCTATGGTAATGAGTTTAGTAGCATGTGGTGGCGGCGGAGATTCCGGCAGTGATTCTTCAGGCGGAGATTCCAATGCATCATCCGACTCTGGCTCCGATTCAGATTCTGGTTCTTCAGGCGGCTCAGGCGACACTATCCGTTTGGTAAATGGTAAGATCGAGGTTGATGCTCAGTTGAAGAAGCTGGCAGAGATGTACAAGGAAGAGACTGGCGTTACAGTTGAGATTGAATCCATGGGCGGCGGTATTGACATCCAGGGTACATTGAAGGGATACTATCAGGCAGACAATATGCCGGATATCTTCGTAAACGGCGGTTCTACAGACTTTGGTAACTGGGAAGGCATGTTAGAAGATATGAGCGGCGAAGCTTGGGCATCTGACACAGACGCAGCATATGTTGATGAAGAATACGGCACCATCGGATTCCCATATACCGTAGAAGCAATCGGATTGGCTTACAATGCAAGCATCCTTGAAAAAGCTGAAATCGATCCTTCCACACTTACATCTCCGGATAAGATTGAAGAGGCATTTAAGACACTGGATTCCAAGAAAGCTGATCTTGGCATTGACGCAGTTGTTGGATATTGTGCAGAAGCTACAAACCTGTACTGGTCAACAGGAAACCACTTGTTTGCAAACTATATCGACGGTGGTTTGGAGCGTGAAGACACCACTTATATCGACATGCTCAATGATGGTGGAAAGGTTGATAAAGACCGCTTGGCAGATTTTGCAGAGTTCGTAGGACTTCTGAATCAGTATTCCGACCCGGCTCTGTTAGTTTCCGGTACTTATGATCAGCAGATTTTGAATTTTGCTTCCGGTAAATACGCATTTGTAACACAGGGTTCCTGGATTGGAGCTACTATGACAAGTGATGATGCAGATGCTTATGAAGCAGCAGGCAACTTTGAAGTCGGCATGATTCCATATGCGTTTGAGGATGGCATGGACACAATTCTGACCAACTCTCCTTCCTGGTGGTCTGTATTCTCTGACGGAAATGCAGAGGCAGCAAAGGCATTCTTACAGTGGTGTTCAGAAGATGCTGCACAGCAGGTATTGGTAGAGGAAGCTGGATTTATTAGCCCATTTACTTCCTGCAAATATGTTGCAAATGACCCATTTGCACAGACAATCGTAGATTATCAGGCAGCAGGCAAGACCTCTAGCTGGAGCTGGCTGGGTATGAAGGAAGGTATTGCACAGAATTGTACAGGACAGATATTCAACGATTATGCAGCAGGTAATCTGGATAAAGACAAGTTTGTAGATACTATGGAGAAGGCAATCCAGTCATACTATGCAAATTAATTTTCTCTTAAAACAAGATATACGGAGAACCAATAATGGGTTCTTTGTAGGATGAACGGCACTTTGAGTAGGCGGACGGAATTTTCCGTCTGCCTGCTATAAGAAATGTGCTACTCAGTTGGAGAAAACATATAAAGAAATTGGCCGGCAAGGCAAAGCGATAACAAAATATCCATAATAACCGACAATATGTATTTGTGAAAGAAGATTTCATGGAAGACACTGAAAGAAGGAAATGGGTGTTTTGTTAATTTTATGCACACATATAGAAATATGAAACAATAGAGAGGAGCTGTAAAATGTCTGAGAACTCATCGAGCAAAAAAATGCTGTCTCTTGTTCTTTTAATCGCTGGTGCGGTTGGAATGGTAGTAGCCTTGTTTCTTGATTTTTCCGCTAGTGGAAGTCCCATCAGAGGACCGTTGCTGATCGTAGGAGCAATCGCTTTTTTGATTGGCTTATACTTATTCCCGACAGTAGAACATCACCGCAGCATTATTAATTTTATTTTCTTGTTTCCACTATTGTTCACGTTTGCAGTGACAGTAATCATACCGTTGCTTTTGGGTGTTTTTTATTCTTTCACCGACTGGAACGGTATTAAATTTACAGGCTTTATTGGATTGAGCAACTATACATCCATGTTCCAGGACCCGGCATTTATGTGGTCCGTATTACTGACATTCTTGTTTGTAATCTTTAATATGGTTCTAGTAAACCTGGTAGGCTTCGCACTGGCTCTTCTGTGTACCAGCAAGCTGAAAGGTGTGAACTTCTTCCGTGCGGCGTACTTCCTTCCGAACCTGATCGGAGGTATCGTACTGGGTTACATCTGGCAGTTCGTATTCAATAACGTGCTTGTCCAGGTTACGGCTGCTATCAGCGGACATCAGAATTCTATTCTGGCAAACACGAAGACCGCTTTCATGGCAATCATCGTAGTTTATGTATGGCAGTATGCCGGTTATATTATGTTGATTTATGTGACAGGTCTTACAACTGTGCCGAAGGATGTTTTGGAAGCGTCTCAGATTGACGGAGCAAATGCATGGACCACCTTGATGAAGATCAAGATTCCTATGATTGCTTCTACAATCACAATTTGTACATTCTTGACACTGACCTCTGCGTTTAAGCAGTTCGATGTAAACATGGCTTTGACAAATGGTACTGGTTCCGTGGCAGATTTCATGGGTTCCTATTTGACAAACGGTACGCAGATGTTGGCTTTGAATATTTATAATACGGCGATTTCTAAGAATAATTATGCGCTTGGTCAGGCAAAGGCGGTTCTGTTCTTTATCATTCTGGCCTGTGTATCAATTCTTCAGGTGCGTATCTCTAACAAGAAGGAGGTGGAGATGTAATGGAAATGAAGAAATCCAGAAAAATCATTTTGACAGTGGTTGGTATCATTGTTGCATTGTACACTTTGTTCCCATTCTATCTGGTAGTGATGAATACATTTAAGAGTGCGAACAGTATCGTCTCCAGCCCGGTAGGTTTTGAAGGGATCAGCTTTGGACAGTTAATGACAAACCTTTCCTCTGTTGTCAATAACTCGAACTTTAACTTCTGGTATGCATTTGGTACATCCGTAATTATTACGGTAGTTTCATTGATTGTATTAGCATTGTTTGGTGGTATGGCGGCTTGGGTTATCTGCAGAAACAAAACAAAATGGTCTACAGCAATCTACATGGTATTTATCGCATCAATGATCATTCCATTCCAGGTTGTTATGCTTCCATTGATTTCTACATTCCGTGATGTTGGTAACTTTGTAGGAATCTCCCTGCTGCAGTCCATACCGGGAATCGTATTTGCATATTGTGGATTCGGCGGTGCTATGACCGTGTTTATTCTGACTGGTTTTATTAAGGGTATCCCTTATGAGCTGGAAGAGGCAGCATCTATCGACGGATGTTCACCGGAAGGTACATTCTTCCGTATTATCTTCCCATTGCTGACACCAGTTATCACAACTGTTACAATCCTGAACGGAATGTGGATCTGGAACGATTACCTTCTGCCTTCCCTGATGTTAGGACAGAATGGTAAGGTTAAGACACTTCCGGTTGCAGTACAGGCTTTCGTAGGTTCCTACGTAAAACAGTGGGATTTGATTTTGACAGCGGCATTGCTGGCAATCATTCCTATGGTAATTATTTTCTTGATTGCTCAGAAGCAGATCATGAATGGTATGGTAGAAGGCGCGATTAAGTAGGCTTTTCATGAAGGTCTGTCTGTACATGGATTCACTGCAAGCTTCTTTTTGGAAAGGAGTCCGCTATGAGTTTGTTTGATATGAATGGTCCGTTGATGAATGCTTTGAGAAAGCTGGCGAACATTATTTTATGTAATATTGCGTTCTGCCTTCTTTCGCTGCCGTTGTTTACGGTGGGGGCATCTCTGGCGGCATTGTTTACCTGCATGCAGGCAATATTGACGGATGATGAAGATGATATCATTGTAAAGCAATACTGGGAGGCATTTCGGCAGAACTTTAAGCAGGCAACGGCAATTTGGCTGCTCTGTCTGGCAGCATTTGCATTTCTTGGTATTTATTATCTGATAGTCTCAAGTATGGCCGGTATGATGGGGAGGGTATATCGGATTAGTTTTTTCATGATGTGTATCATATTCTTGTTTGGGTTCCAGTATTTTTTTCCAATGCAGGCAAGGTATGTGAACAGTGTGAAAAATACTTTGAAAAATGCATGGCTGCTTAGCATTGCAGCTCTGCCCTGGACGATACTCAGTATCGCGTTGGTAATCGCGGCGGTTTATATTTCTTTCTTTATGAATCCGAATGGCGTGCATTTGGCTGTTTTCCTGTGGGGGATGGCCGGATTTGGGATTGTTGCTTACCTGAATAGCTTTTTCTTTCAAAAAGCATTTCAGGCGATTGACCCGGAAAAAATGGAAGTGAAGCACCAGGCTCCGAAAGAGGCAGTGTTTATTGATGAGGAGCATCGGACTGCGGAAGTGTTTTTTCAGGAGAGTTCTTATTCAAATCCGGATTGGAACCGTCAGGCATATCCGGGGAGAGAGTCTTCAACGGCACAGAAACCAGTATCCAAAAAAGGTGCAAAAAAGAGAAGTTAACAGGATGATATGTGCGGCTCAGGCTGTTGATGTGAAAAATAACAATTGGAGGAAATGATTATGGCTTCGATTCGTTTTGAGAATGTTACAAAGACTTATGAGGGTGCGACCTCACCGGTTGTCCCGAATTTGAATTTAGAGATAAAGGATAAAGAGTTTATTATTCTGGTCGGGCCGTCCGGTTGTGGAAAGTCTACTACCCTGCGTATGATTGCAGGGCTGGAGACCATAACGGAGGGAGAATTGTATATCGGGGACCGGCTGATGAATAAGGTTCCGTCCAAGGACCGTGATATTGCGATGGTATTCCAGAATTATGCGCTGTATCCCCATATGAATGTATATAAGAACATTGCATTTGGACTGAAACTGCGTAAAGAGGACCCGGCTGAGATAGACAAACGTGTGCATGAGGCAGCGAAGATTCTTGACCTGGAGCATTTACTGACTCGGAAACCAAAAGAGCTTTCCGGCGGACAGAGACAGCGTGTGGCGTTGGGGCGTGCTATGGTCAGAAACCCGGCAGTATTCCTTTTGGATGAGCCTCTTTCTAACCTGGATGCAAAGCTTCGTGCATCCATGAGAACAGAGATTGCAAAGCTGCATCAGAGACTGAATATTACGTTCGTGTATGTAACACATGACCAGACAGAGGCTATGACTATGGGAGACCGTATCGTAGTTATGAAGGAGGGAGTAATCCAGCAGTTTGATACTCCTCAGAATCTCTATGAGCAGCCGGTGAACCTGTTCGTGGCAGGGTTTATCGGAAGCCCGCAGATGAACTTCCTGGATGTAAAGATTGAAAAAGAAGGCAAAAAGCTTTATGCAGTGCTTGGAAAGAATAAGCTGGCAGTTCCGGAATTCAAATGTCAGGCACTTGCTCCATATGCCGGAAAGAATGTGATCATGGGTCTTCGTCCGGAGGATTTCCTTGGACAGGATAAGCTGACTGAGGACAATGCAATGGATGCAGAAATGAGCTTTAGCGAGCTGTTGGGTGCAGACTACAATCTGTATATGTCAGTCAATGACATTCGGATCATTGTAAAGATTCCGGCAGCCGGAGAACAGCCGGAGAGAGGTCTCTACCGGATTGCGGCAAATATGGATCACGCTCATTTCTTTGATAAAGAGACAGAGCAGGCAATCTGCCACTAAATGTTAAAATTTGCTGCCATGTAAATATTGGCGGAGGAATTGTAACGGAAATGATATTGTAATAATTTTTAAGAAGTCCTGAAAGAGTTTCACGATGGTTTGGATAAAATCTGAATTTCGGTAATCTTTCAGGGCTTTTATTTTACAACATATTTTAGAAAATCATTGCCCTTTATTGACTTTTTTGCCGGACAATGGTAATTTTTTTATCATCACGGACACAAACAGAGGAGGTTTCCCATGCAGCAGCAATTATCAACTCTGAAAGAAATCCGCCCCCACGGCACGAAAGCATTTCCCTGTGCCATTTACCAGACCCGCTCTGTGGGTGAAGGCGTACTTGTTAAGCATCATTGGCATGATGAAGTTGAAATTTTATATTTTTCCGGTGGTGAGTTTCGCTTAGAAATCAATATGGAGCAATTCTTTATTCACTCCGAATGCCTGTATTTTATTAATCCTGGTGAATTACACAGCATTATTACGGAAAAATCCGGAAGTCTTGGAGAGGATGCCGTCGTTTTTTCACCTGGCATTTTGAGTTTTGATTCCTATGATGCTGCGCAGATGCAGCTCATCCAGCCCATACAGAATGGAAAAATACGTTTTCCGCGCTTTCTTCTGCCTGACCATCCTGCATTTGTTCCGATTTACAGCTCTTTTGAAGATATCATGCAGTCGTTTGGCACTTCAGGCAGGGATATCTCACATTGTGACGGCGCCGTTACTGACGATTTGACTAATCAGCTATATATCAAATCCTCTCTGCTGCGCATCCTCGCTGTACTTTCCAGTCATCAGCTCTTTTCTCCTATGGAAAAAGGACACGATAAGCGGGTCGAAGGAATCAAAAAAACTTTAACTTATATCAAAGAAAATTATAAAGAAAAAATCTATATCCGGGATCTTGCAAAAGAGGTGTGTATGAATGAACAGTATTTCTGCCGCTTTTTTAAAAAGGCGATTGGACGGTCTCCTATTGAATACCTCAATGAATACCGTATCAAACAGTCCATCCGTCTTCTAGAAGAGACTGAGCTTCCTATTACAGAGGTCTGCCTGGAATGCGGTTATAACAATCTGGGCAATTTTCTAAGGGAGTTTCGGAAATATACCGATACCACTCCGCTGCAATACAGGAAAAAGTCATAATATCGTAGTTTTTAATCAGATAAATGCAAGACAAGCCTGGTTTTAGATATTATAATGTGTATTAAGTTCAAGCGAAAAAAATGGAGGTATCATTATGACAAGAAAATGGTGGCACGACAAGGTAGCTTATCAGATTTATCCAAAGAGTTTTTATGATTCCAATGGAGACGGCATCGGCGATATCCCTGGTATTATCAGCAAACTGGATTACCTGCAGGACCTGGGTGTGGACATTATCTGGCTCTCCCCCTGTTATCCTTCCCCACTTGCAGATGAAGGCTATGACATCTCCGATTATTACGATATTGACCCACGCTTCGGCACCATGGAGGACATGGATCAGCTTCTTGCGGAAGCCAAAAAAAGAGGGATGTATATTTTAATGGACCTGGTAGTAAACCACTGCTCCGATGAGCATGAGTGGTTTAAAAAGGCATGTGAAGACCCGGAAGGAAAATATGGCAATTTCTTCTATCTGCGTGACAAAAAAGAGGGCGAGCTTCCAACTAATTGGCGCTCTTATTTCGGCGGCCCGGTATGGGAAGACCTTCCTGGAACCAACAAGCAGTACCTGCATGTGTTCCATAAAAAGCAGCCTGACCTGAACTGGGAAAACCCGGAGCTCCGCGAGGAGGTCTATAAGAACATCAATTGGTGGCTGGACAAGGGGTTGGGCGGATTCCGCATTGATGCCATTATCAATATCAAAAAGGCGCTGCCATTCCGTAGTTATGAACCGGACAGGGATGACGGACTGTGTACTATAAAAGCGATGCTGAAGGAAGCAAAGGGCATCGGTGAATTTTTGGGAGAGATGCGCGACCGTACCTTCAAAAAGTATGATGCTTTTTCTGTAGGCGAGGTATTTGATGAGAAGCCGGAAGAAATTCCGGACTTCATTGGGGATGATGGTTATTTTTCGAGTATGTTTGATTTCAATGAGACCATATTCGGACAGAGTGGAAAGGGTTGGTACGCTGACGAGAAGATTACGCCCGATGATTATAAAAGATGCTGTTTTGAGGCACAGGCTAAGGTAGGCGATATTGGATTTTTATCCAACATCATCGAAAACCATGATGAGCCCCGTGGTGTCAGCCGTTATATCCCTGAAGGGGACTGCTGCCCGGAGAGTAAAAAGATGCTTGCTGCTTTGAATTTTATGCTGCGCGGACTGCCATTTATTTATCAGGGGCAGGAACTTGGAATGGAAAATGTGCCGATTTCTTCCATTGATGAAGTGGATGATATTTCTGCAATTGACGAATATCGGGTTGCAATGGATGCAGGACTTACCCCCGAAGAAGCTTTAAAGGTGATTTCCAAATACAGCCGTGACAATGCCCGTACTCCTATGCAGTGGTCCGACAAGGAAAACGCCGGATTTACCACAGGAAATCCTTGGCTGAAAGTGAATCCGAATTATACTTCTATCAACGTTGCTGCACAGCAGGATGACCCGGATTCTGTAAGAAGTTTTTATAAAAAACTCATTGCCCTGCGCAAAAATCCGGAATACAAAGAAACTGTTGTATACGGTGCATTAGAGCCGGTATGGGAAGAGCAGCACAACCTCATGGCATATTACCGCAAAGGCGATAAGACGCTGCTGGTCATTGGCAACTACCAGAAGGAAGAGCAGACAGTCACACTCCCGTCAGCATACAAGAAAGTTTTGCTGAACAACTATCCTGATGTTGCAGAGGAGGGCAATTCTCTTTGCTTACATGGATATCAGGTATTGATATTGGAAATGTAGAGATATCGCGATTAAAATTTGCTATCAATTGTTTCAAAAATGACACACCTGGAATCTGGAATTAGATTTCAGGTGTGTTCCAAACAAAAAATAATAAATCCGAAAGGAGCCCAAAATTATGAACAGAACTTGGTGGAAGGAAGCCGTAATCTATCAGATTTATCCGCGCAGCTTTATGGACAGTAACGGAGATGGAATCGGAGATTTAAGAGGAATTATCAGCAGGCTGGACTACTTGAAATACTTAGGGATTGATGTCATCTGGATGTCCCCTATCTACAAGTCTCCAAATGATGATAACGGTTATGATATCAGCGATTATCAGGCAATCATGGATGAATTTGGAACCATGGACGATTTTGACGAATTATTAGAAGAAGCACACAAAAGAGGTATTAAAATTGTTATGGATCTGGTGGTAAACCATACCTCTGATGAACACAAATGGTTTATGGAAAGCCGTCAGTCTGAGGATAATCCTTACCGTGACTATTACATTTGGCGTGAGGGGAAAGATGCACAGACGCCTCCAAACAACTGGGGCTCCAGCTTCAGCGGTTCTGCGTGGCAGTATGATGAAAAGGCGGGCATGTATTATCTGCATCTGTTTTCTACAAAACAGCCTGACCTCAACTGGGAGAACCCTAAAGTACGCCAGGAAGTCTTTGATATGATGACATGGTGGTGCGACAAAGGCATTGACGGTTTCCGTATGGATGTCATCAACATGATTTCCAAGGTGGAAGGCCTGCCGGACGGCGAGATTGACGGTTTATACGGAAACTTCCATCCTTACTCGGTAAATGGTCCAAAAGTTCACCAATATCTTCAGGAAATGAACGAAAAGGTGTTGTCTAAATACGACCTCATCACTGTCGGTGAGACCCCGGATGTTACGACCGAACACGCAAAGCAGTATGCAGGAGAAAATACTCACGAATTGAATATGGTATTCCAGTTTGAGCATGTACGTTCCCTTGGAAAATATGGAAAATGGAATAACCAGAAAATGCCGCTGACAGAGCTGAAGGCGATTCTCTCACATTGGCAGATGGATTTATATGGCGAAGCATGGAACAGTCTCTATTGGGATAATCACGATCAGCCAAGAGCGGTTTCCCGCTTCGGAGATGACCGTCCGCAGTACAGAGAAGCTTCCGCCAAAATGTTGGCTACCTGCCTTCATATGCTGCAAGGTTCTCCCTATGTATATCAGGGTGAAGAGCTGGGCATGACCAACTACCCGTTCCAGAGTCCGGCAGATTTTCGAGATATTGAAAGTATCAATGCCTACAAAGAATGGTGTGAAAGCGGTCATGTTTCTCACGAAGAATTCTGGCCCTGCCTCCTGTGGCTCAGCCGGGACAATGCCAGAACCCCTATGCAGTGGGATGACACAGAACAGGCGGGCTTTACAACGGGTACTCCGTGGATTGCAGTAAATCCGAATTATAAAGAAATCAACGCAAAGGCTGAAACTGAGGACCCGAATTCTGTTTTCCACTATTACAAAAAGCTGATTGCTTTAAGAAAAGAGACTCCAATTATGGTATATGGAAAATACGAGCCGCTTTTCGAGGACAGCGAAGACTGGTTTGTCTATACAAGGACACTGGACAATGAAAAACTGTTGGTAGTATGCAGCTTCACTGACCAGGAAACCACATTTACCATTCCGGAGGAATTTGCGGGCGCAGAAGTGCTTATTTCCAATATGGAAAATGTATATGATAAAGGTACGGTTACGCTAAGACCATATGAAGCATTTGTATTGTACAAAAAATAGTTACAAATGGGCATCTCAGGGATTTGATAGTTCCTGAGGTGCTTTTTGTTTTGTAAAAATAGTTTCAGGGGGAAATCAACTCTTTTCTTATTGGGAAAATCGTTGTAGAATAGTAGAGGATTTATAAGTGGTTACAAAGAAAGAGGGAAGATAAATGAATAAGAAGGAAGTATTAGAGATTAGAAAACAGTTTACACCGGCTAATTGTGCTATCACCCGAATCTGCGGCTGCTATGTGGACCATGAAAAGACGAAGCAGATGCAGACAAAGGATGCTTTTCTTTCTCTGCCGGAGGAAGAGGCGTTTAAGTATTTTGACATTTTTAAAAAGACACTTTCCGGCGGAATCGGACGGAACATGCTGAATATGGAATTCCCGTTAGATCAGGAGATGCCCGGCGGAACACAGGAGTTTTTGATGAAGCTGAAAGACAGTAAGCTGGAAGATGATATGCTTGTGGAGGAATTTTATGATAAGATTATCGAGAATTACATATTTGAGGGAAATTATTATATTATTTTAATTCATGCCATGTACGATATTCCGGGAAAAGCGTCCGATAATCTGGAGATGTATGATTCATCGGACTATGTATACGAATATCTGCTGTGCAGCATTTGCCCGGTGACACTTTCCAAAGCCGGCTTATCTTACAATGCAGAGGACAATCGGATTCAGGATCGGATTCGTGACTGGATTGTGGAAGCACCGGACAAAGGATTTTTATTTCCGGCATTCAATGACCGCAATACAGATCTTCACAGCATTTTGTATTATACGAAAAAAACGCAGGACTTACAGCCGGAATTGATCGATCAGGTATTGGGGGCAAAAATGCCGATGTCAGCGGATACCCAGAAGGAGGCATTCCAGATGTTGATCGAGGATACTCTGGGCGAGGACGGCGACTATGAGATTATACGCAATATCCATGACACGCTCAATGATATGATTGCGGAGCATAAGGAGGAACCGGAGCCACTGGAGCTGGATAAGACCGATATGAAGAAGGTGTTTGAAAACAGCGGGGTGCCTGTGGAGAATATGGAGCTGTTCGAGCAGACTTATGATGCGGCGGCAGGGGAGAAGACCTCTCTCATGGCGGAAAATATTGCAGAGACCAGGAAATTCAATATCGAGACTCCCGATGTGGTGATCAAAGTGAATCCGGACCGGGCAGACCTGGTAGAAACCAGAGTGATTGACGGCAGACAGTGTTTGGTCATTGCGGTAGACGACCATATAGAGGTAAACGGGATCAATGTACGGACGATAAAAAGGCCTGGAAGTGTTGAAATTGTTGGTAACATTGAGAATGTGGAAAATGCTGACGATACTGAGAATATTGGAAATATTGAGGAGACGGAGGCTGAATCATGAGAATGATGGAGTTTACCATTGAAAATAAGGAGGCTTTTCAGATTGGGCAGGAGATGAGTATTACAGAAGGTATTTTGCCTTCTTCCTACTACTACACTCTGGAGCACATGTTGGGGATGAGTGCAAACTACCGAAGTTATGAAAGACTAAAATCCCGGAAAGGGATTGTAAAGGAAATTAAATCGACGGATAAATTTGATATCGTAGTTCTGGAATTTGATGAATGATTCACGCTTTTCATAAAAGACTCCCAGCCACATATGTATGTGTCCGGGAGTTTTTTACATACCATCGTATGCGAAAGAAGCTGCCAGTGGCGCGTTTTCTGTATGGTTTGTTTCATCAATGAGATATCGGTGTAAGAATTACTTTTTAAATATTTTTCAGAGTTTTTCACCAGTCAGCATCTCATACCCCTGCAAGTATTTTCCAATCGTTTTTTCCACGATGTCCCCCGGCAGCGTCCAGTCATTTCCTGGATTCGCTTTGAGCCAATCCCGCGCAAACTGCTTGTCAAAGGAAGGTTGCCCGTGCCCAGGCTCATACTCGTCCGCAGGCCAGAAGCGGGAGCTGTCCGGAGTCAGCATCTCATCACCAAGGACGATATTACCGTCTTCATCTAATCCAAATTCAAACTTTGTATCTGCGATAATGATGCCGCGGCTTCTGGCATAATCTGCACATTTCTTATAAAGCGCGATGGTGTAATCGCGAAGCTTGGAAGCATATTCCTCGCCTTTGCCGGGAAAATATTTTTCCAGATGAGCGATGCTCTGTTCGTAGGAGATATTTTCGTCGTGGTCGCCGATCTCAGCCTTAGTGGATGGTGTGTAAATTGGCTCCGGTAATTGGTCGGATTCTTTCAAGCCTTCAGGAAGACGGATTCCGCATACGATGCCGTTTTCCTGATAACTTGCCCAGCCGCTGCCGGTGATATAGCCGCGTACAATACATTCAATGGGAAGCATGTTCAGTTTCCGGCACATCATACTGTTGCCGTCGAACTGAGGCTGACGGAAATATTCCGGCATATCTGCCACATCAGTGGAAATCATGTGGTTTGGCAGGATATCTTTTGTCATGTCGAACCAGAAACGGGACATCTGTGTCAGTACGGTTCCCTTTTTGGTTACTTCATTTTTCAGAATTACATCAAAACAGCTAATACGGTCGGTTGCAACCATGATCAGGCTGTCGCCGTTATCATAAATCTCACGGACTTTCCCTTCTTTTATCGGTTTCATCTCGTACACCTCTCTATTCTTCGTTTTCAGTCACCCAGGATGAAAATGCCGGGATTCAGAATATCATTCATCCGGCAAGTCAACCCTATATATAGCTAAACAGATTTTGTAACAAAAATCAATATGAAATTCTTAATAAAATTTAAGAAATTGTTGTCACGGTTTTTAAGAAGTAAGGGCTAAAGTAGGGTTATAGCAAAGAAGTTAGAAAAGTGAAACGGTCTGTGGAGAGCAGAATCCGACTGAGATTTAGGAAGAGGAGATGAATTTAGACATGAAGAAAATCAGCATTATAATCCCTTGTCTGAACGAGGAGGAGGCTTTGCCGGTATACTACCAGAAAATGTCTGCTGTCATGGAGCAGATGGCAGAGGTGGAATTTGAACTGCTATTTGTAGATGATGGTTCTACAGACGGCACATTGAATCTGATGAAAGAGATGAATCAGAAGGATGGAAGGTGCTGTTTCCTGTCATTTTCCAGGAATTTTGGGAAAGAGGCGGCCATTTATGCGGGACTGAAAAATGCCAAAGGTGACTTTGTGGCTGTCATGGATGTAGATTTGCAGGACCCGCCGGAGCTTTTGCCGGAAATGTACCGGGTGATTACCGAAGACGGGTATGAGTGTGTGGCAGCAAAGCGTTCCACGAGAACCGGGGAACCAAAGATTCGCTCTTTTCTCTCAGACAAGTTTTATCAGTTTATCAACCATATTTCCAGAGTGCGCCTTGTAAGCGGGGCCAGGGACTACCGGCTGATGAGCCGGAAGATGGTGAATGCAGTTTTAGAAATGAGTGAGTACAACCGATTCTCGAAAGGAATTTTTGAATGGGTCGGGTTTGAAACAAAATGGCTGGAATATGAAAATGTAGAGAGGGCAGCAGGGGAGACGAAATGGTCTGTGCGCAAGCTGTTCTGGTATTCTCTGGAGGGCATCACAGGATTTTCTGTTGCGCCGCTTTCACTGGCGTCAGTCATGGGAATGGTGTTCTGCGCTCTTTCCTTCCTGATGATACTATTTATCATTGTGCGTACACTGGTGTGGGGAGACCCGGTATCAGGATGGCCCTCTCTGGTGTGTATCATTTTTCTGGTCAGTGGGATTCAACTGTTTTGTACAGGGATTGTGGGGCAGTATTTATCGAAAACCTACCTGGAAACCAAACACCGCCCGGTATTCATTTTAAAAGAGTGCAGTCAGGAAGAAAATGAGGGGGTCAAAGGAAATCTCGAAAGCTGCGGACAGTCATGAGGTGGGGAGAGATGAAGGGAGAAAAGCGAAAAATAGAACAGATGAAATGCGGACAAAAATGCATTCAACTTTTGGCGCTTTTGCTGTTGGTGTCACTGTCATTTATCTTCTGTTGGCTTTTTGTCGGAAAATATGGAATATTCGGCTCTAAGGTGGACTGGATCAGTCAGCATAGTGTGCTGCCGGACTATTTCCGGCGTCAGTTCTATGAGACCGGGGATTTGTTTCCGGAGTATGCGGCCAATATTGGGGGAGGACAGAATATTTATCATTTTTCTTACTATGGGCTGTACAGTCCCGTAGTTTTGCTGTCCTATCTGTTTCCGTTTGTAAAGATGGGGGATTATCTCATGGGAGCATTCATGGCATGCCTTGCAGGTGCGGCGGCGTTGTTCTATATATGGCTTCAAAAGCGCGGATTTTCTACAGAAATCAGCTTTTTATCGTCGCTGATGTTTTTACTGTCCGGGTCGATGATCTTCCATTCCTACAGTCAGGTGATGTTTGTAAACTATATGCCTTTTCTGTGTATGGCGCTGCTGGGGGTGGACCGATACTTTGAAAAAGGAAAGAGCGGGCTTTATGCGGTCAGTGTCTTTCTGATGATCATGACCAGTTTTTATTTCAGCATCGGGGGAATGCTGTCACTGGTACTTTACGGAATTTACCGATACATGCAGGTTAGGGACACAAAAATAACTGTGAAAATATTTTTGATGGATGGAATCAGTTTTATTCTTCCTATGTTGTCTGCTGTATTGATGAGCGGTGTTTTGCTGCTGCCGACTGCTGCGGCACTGTCCGGGAGGGGGAGCGCCAGTGATGGCGGTTACAGTCTGGGGGCGCTTCTGATTCCCAATATCGAGATGGGGAGGTTTCTATACACCCCCTATGGGATTGGATTGACTACGCTTATGGTTACGGTTTTGCTCACTGGGCTGTTCTACCGGAAATGTTGTGAGAGAATCCTGGTCTATGGCTGTGTTCTGGTTCTCACCCTTCCCTGCTTCTCCTGGGCGCTGAACGGCGGCCTTTATATCCGGGAAAAAGCATTGATACCGTTTTTGCCGCTGCTCTGTTATCTGACTGCGGATTATATGAGAAAAATGGGAGAGGGGAAGATTTCATTTGCAGCAGGACTCATTCCCTATGGACTGACTATCGTGCTTTTATTATTCGGGAAATTTCCGTCAGATATTGCGGAATATAAAATGCTGATTCTCTTAGATGCAGCGGTGATGCTGGTGTGCTATATATTGTTTGCAGCCAAAGGAAATCTGAGATTTCTTCTAGTTCCGCCGGTTTTATTTCTAATCCTTTTTGGCAGTGTGTTTCATCAGTGCGCGGACAGGATAGAGAGTCAGAAATTTTATAAGAAAGTAACGGATGAGGCGATAGGGCAGATTATAGCTGAGGCACTTGATGAGGAAACTGGATTTTATCGTCTGGAGCAGACAGGGAGTGAGACGGAGAATGCCGCCAATCTGAATCGAGTTTGGGACATGAGGCAGTATATTTCTTCTGTATACTCTTCAGCATACAATGAAGAATACCAGAAATTCCGAAAAACAATCTTTCAGGTAGAAGAACCGTTTCGGAATGATTTGATGCAGCCCACATCAAAAAATCCTGTATTTTTGGATGTGATGGGGGTGAAATACCTTGTGTCCAAACAGGATGTGCCAGGATGCACGCCTGTGAAGAAGGTGGGGCATTATACCTTGTATGAAAATCCTGGGACAGCGCCCATTGCGTATGTGACAGACCGCATGATCTCCAAACAGGAGTATGAAGAAATGGAGTTTCCTTATAATCAACTGATATTTGCTTATGGAGCAGTGGTTGACGGAAAGGAGAATGTGGAGCTTCCGAAAGAAGTAGAGGAAGGTTTCCAGGATTTACAAACTGTGGGGTTCGAGCTGCCCCAAAAGCGGACAGACGAGCTGCAGATTCAAAAGAAGGGGCAGGGGTATACAATCCAGGCCCAAAAGAAAACGGCAATATCTGTAGAAATTTCTGCGGCTGAGAAGAATAAACTGGAAACAGAGAAAATATTGTTTCTGCAGTTTCAGATAAAAAACAACCGTCCGAAAGAGGATGTAACAATCTGGCTGGAGGGGGAGCGTAACAAGCTGACATCCGAGGAACACACTTACTATAATGGAAATACCACATTTACTTATGCTGTTGTGTTGAAAAAAGGACAGGAGTCCGTGAAACTTACGTTGGGAAAGGGAGACTATGAACTTACAGAGCTTTGCGGTTTTCTGGGAGACTGGGGAGAAAAAGAGAGCAGAGAGCGTGGAGGTGGGTTGTATCAGTCTATATTTGAATGGGATAAAGAAAAGACCCAGGGCAATCGGATTGCCGGGTCTGTAGATGCAAAGAAAAAAGGATATTTTATTACGTCGATACCTTATGATTCGGGTTATGAAATCTGTATTGACGGTCAGAAAACAGACTATGAAAAAGTAAATACGGCGTTTCTCGGATTCCCGATAGCGCAGGGGAAGCATGAGGTAGAAATGATTTACCATGCTCCTGGGCTGAAAACGGGAAAATATGTTTCCGCTGCAGGATTTGTAATGTTTTTCATATTGCTGTTTACTGAAAAAGGCAGGAGAGAACAGATTGCAGTCCTTTGAGACTGGCAGTCTGCTGCTGCTCAATCTACTCCGTTGTGCCCTGTTTTAGTCTGAGCAGGGCAGAACGTGTCTCATGGGGCGATTCGTCCCTGTATACCTTTGGTGTAGTACCGGTGATGCGCTTGAAAAGCCGGGTAAAATAATAGATATCCGGAACGCCGCACTGCTGCGCGATGGACTTAATCGGAAGGTCTGTGCACAGAAGAAGCTTCTGGGCATGCTCTACACGGCTTTTATTTACATAATCGGTTAATGTCATACCAACTTCCTTTTTAAACAGTGTGGAGAGATAACTGGCATTTACATTAAGCTGCTCAGCCAGGACATTCAGCCTCAGGTCAGAGCATATATCGGTATTGATGTAGGTCAGCGCTTTGCGGATGATCACCGAATAGTGCTGTAAATTATATTTTCGGATGAGATTGCAGTATTCATGTACCATTCTTACATGGAAATTATGGAATTCTTCGATGCTCGTAATATCCTCAATAAAAGGAATTGTGCTGTTGGAATGGGAGTCAATATGTATGGGGTGTACACCTGCCTGCTCTGCTGATTTCCGCAAAAGCGTATTCAATGTGATGGTATAATCCTTCAGGTCTCTCACCCGGTTCGGCAGGCGTTGGGGCAGTACGAAAGTGCGGAATTTAACCATAACTTCAAGTGCAAGGTCTTCGTTGCAATTGCTGACAGCGTTCATGAGGGCATTTTCTGTTTCATACCGGGCTTCGATAATGCGGATATTCTGGAATGGTTCATCAGGGATACGAAGATAATTTTTGTACTCGGTATGCCATAAGTCCAAAGTGTTATTATCGTTATATTCGATACGATAATTTCCATTGCCATAGAGGATGTTCCCAAATTCTTCAAAAATAGTTTTCAGAAAATCACGGGAAGGGAAAAATGTCAGGCGTTCATAATAAAATGTCAGATTCGCATGAAATTCTTCGGGCAGTTCCAGACTGTTGATCAGAGACTGAAAACGGGCTTCATCCATTGCATCAAACAGTATGGGGCCGCAGAAAAGCCATTGTTCTTCATCAGGTAAATATAGTGCGATATAATAGCATTGAAAAACATCTTTTTGAAAATAAATGACTCCTGGCTCGGCATTGGAAATCCATTCATGAATCTGGAATGCGTCATCCGGAAGACCTAGAATTTTACTGCGCAGTCCTAAATCAAACGGCTCTGTTTCTTCCCCGAAATCTGCAGTACGGTGTATGGGAATATAATTGGCCTGCAGGATATTCTGCATGAATTGAACGATATCGCTTTTCAAATCAAACACTCCTTATGCAAACTGAATTTTTTGAATTATAGATAATGCACATTTTTGCATCTTTTTTTGTGTGAAATTTGTTAAAAAATGCCGAAAAAACACACTTCTACACGATATATTTATTGCATAAATTTAAAAAAAATTCAAGTTAATCCAAAAAAGATGCAAAAAATACAAAAAATCCTCTCTATCTATACAATTTGCAAAAATCTATAATAAAAATGTTACAAAAACAAGTGCGAAAAATAGAATGTTCTTGTTAAAAAATACATATATTTATATTGATATGAATTAACAAGGCCGCACTTGGGAACGTTATTTTTTACAAAGAGTTATCTGAAAAGGAGGAATGGTATGCGTAATGTAATTAATCTGAACCGGGATTGGAGATTTGTGCAGGAGGATGCAGGCCTGCCAAAAGAATTGCCTTCAGAATGGCTTCAGATCAACCTGCCCCACACATGGAACGCGATAGACGGTCATGATGGGAACGGAAGCTATGATCGTGGAAAATACTGGTACGCCAAAAGTTTTCCAACACCAAAACAGCCTTTAGCAGGTGGACGGTTGTATGTAGAAATCTTGGCGGCCGGACAGCAGGCAACCGTGTATGTGAATGGCAGTGAAGTCATTTACCATGAGGGCGGCTATTCTATTTTCCGGGCGGATATCACGGAATTGTGTAAAGAAGAAGGGGACAACCTTCTAGTGGTGGCTTGCAGCAATGAGAATAAGAGCAGTGTTTATCCGCAGTCTGCGGACTTTACATTTTATGGCGGATTATATAGAGGCGTGAATCTGATTAGTGTACCGGAAGTTCATTTTGACCTGGAATATTATGGCGGGCCTGGACTGCAGGTGACGCCGAAGCCGTGTGAGAGCGGTGGAGCTACATTTGAGATGGAATCTTGGGTGTCAAACGGGGATGAAAACTTTACTGTTATGTATTCTATCAAAGATGCAGAAGGTAAAGAAGTTGCTTGTGCGGTACGCCCGACAGATGATACGAAGACAACGGTTTATGTACCGGAGGTTCACAAATGGGATATTGACAGCCCCTATCTGTATACAGTAACTGCGACCTTGCAGCGGCGCAATGAAGCCTATGACGAGATATCAGCCCGTGTGGGTGTGAGAAGCTTCTCCTGTGATCCCAATAAGGGCTTCATTATCAACGGTGTGGAGACACCTCTGCGCGGGGTGAGCCGTCATCAGGATCAGCTTTACAAAGGCAATGCCTTAACAAGAGAAGAGCATTATGAGGACGCAAGGATTATCAAGGAATTGGGGGCGAACACCATTCGTCTTGCTCATTATCAGCATTCTCAGGATTTCTACGATGCGTGTGATGAGATGGGATTTGCAGTCTGGGCAGAGATTCCGTTTATCAGTGTGATGAATCCTGATCCGGATGCACATCAGAATTGTATCAGCCAGATGAAGGAACTGATCATCCAGAATTATAACCACCCGTCGATTCTCTTCTGGGGAATCTCGAATGAGATTTTGATTGGCGGTATTTCGGACAAGCTGGTGGAAAATCATAAAGAACTCAATGCACTCTGTAAGGAGATGGACCCGACCCGTCTTACTACTATCGCTCATGTAAGCATGACGCCTGTGGACAGTCCGGTGCATAATATTACAGATATTGAGAGCTATAATCATTACTTTGGCTGGTATGGAGGCAAGATGGAAGACAACGGCCCATGGCTGGATCATTTCCATGAGGTTCATCCGGAAATCTGTCTTGGGCTTTCTGAGTATGGATGTGAAGGTATCATTACTTATCATGGTCCGAATCCGGCATGTAAGGATTACAGTGAGGAATACCAGGCGCTCTACCATGAGCATATGGCGAAGGTATTGGACGAACGTCCGTGGATGTGGTCCAGCCATGTGTGGAATATGTTCGACTTTGGCTGCGCGGCGCGTGACGAAGGCGGCGTGGCAGGAAGGAACAACAAGGGCCTGGTAACTATGGACAGGAAGACGAAGAAAGACAGCTATTATGTATATCAGGCATATTGGAGCAAGGAGCCGATGGTACACTTGTGCGGCAGGCGGTATGCGCAGCGTGCGGGTGAGACTACAGAGATCCGTGTTTATTCCAATCAGCCGGCAGTGGCTCTATATCTGAACGGGAAATTGGTAGAAGAGAAGTCGGCGGACAAAGTGTTTGTATTCAACGTGGCTTTGGAAGACGGACAGAATATTGTGGTAGCTTGTGCAGGCGACAAGAAAGACAGCATGACACTGGAGAAGGTAGAAAAGGAACCTTCCATCTATGTACTTCCTGAGGTCAACGAAAGAGCTGAGGGCGTTGCAAACTGGTTTAAGCTGGCTGGAGATTTGGATTTGAAAGCTCCGATGGAATTCCCGGAAGGAAAATACAGTATCAAGGATACGGCGGAAGAAATTGCAAAGTGTCCGGAGGCTATGGCGGTTGTGAGCGAAGCAATCAAGATTACGATGAATATGAAGGTGGTTCCAGGTGAAGGCATGTGGGATATGATGAAAGCAATGACCCTGGAGCAGGCAATGAAGATGGCAGGCTCTCTTGCACCGGAAGGATTTATAGAAAGCCTCAATGCCAAGCTGATTAAGTTTGATAAGGTATAAATGCAGTAGAAAAGGAGAAAAAATATGGCGAATCAAAATAGTTCTGTCCCGGCATTCGGGATGAAAGATAAACTGGGATATATGTTCGGTGATTTTGGTAATGACTTTACCTTTATCCTGTCTTCCTCATTCATGTTGAAATTCTATACGGACGTTATGGGCGTTTCCGCAGGTGTGGTAGGTGTGCTGATGATGGCGGCCCGTTTCGTAGATGCGGTAACTGACGTGACTATGGGGCAGATTGTAGACCGCTCCAAACCAACGAAAGATGGAAAATTCAAACCTTGGATCAAACGGATGTGCGGTCCGGTAGCCATTGCCTCGTTCCTGATCTATCAATCGGGATTTTCCAACATGTCAATGGGATTTAAGATTTTCTGGATGGTTATAACCTACATCCTGTGGGGGTCCATCTTCTATACATCCATTAATATCCCTTACGGCTCCATGGCTTCCGCAGTATCAGCAGACCCGAAAGACCGTGCGGAACTGTCCACATGGCGTACTATTGGTGCGACTCTGGCCGGGCTTGTAATTGGTGTGGGAACCCCATTAGTTGCCTATGAAGTTGTAGACGGCAATACGGTTCTTTCCGGTTCCCGTATGACCATCATTGCAGGTGTATTCAGTGTCTGCGCAATCATTTGTTATATGCTGTGCTTTAATCTGGTACGCGAGCGTGTCCCGGTAGAAGCGAACAACCAGAAACTGGAAGTTGGCAAATTGTTAAAGAGCTTGGTTACTAACCGTGCACTGCTTGGTATCATTGCGGCAGCAATCCTTCTTCTGCTTGGTATGCTTGGCATGCAGGGAATGTCTGGATATGTATTCCCGAATTACTATGGATCAGCATCGGCTCAGTCTGCATCTGCTCTTGCAGGAAGTGTTGCAATGCTTGTAATCTGCGCTCCGTTTGCTTCTAAACTTGCTGCAAAATTCGGCAAGAAAGAGCTTTCCATTGCTTCCTGTGCGTTTGGGGCTGCTGTTTATTTGGTATGTCTGATTGTGAAACCGCAGAATCCATATGTGTATGTTGGGTTTTATACTCTGGCATACATTGGGCTTGGATTCTTTAATACCGTAATCTGGGCAATGATTACAGATGTCATTGATGATGCGGAGGTAAAGAATGGTGTCCGAGAAGACGGTACAATTTATTCCGTATATTCATTTGCGCGTAAACTGGGTCAGGCATTCTCATCAGGTATGATTGGTGCATTGCTGTCCATGATCGGATACACCCAGACAACTGCATTTGATCCGGAGGTTACAAGCGGTATTTTTAACCTGTCCTGTATCATTCCGGCAGTTGGACTGGCAGCGGTAGCGTTGGCATTGCTGTTTATTTATCCTTTGGATAAAAAACGGGTGGAAGCCAATGTTGCGGAACTGGCAAGACGCCGTGGAGAAAGATAAGAATTATGTGTGCTGACAGGCATATAGCATATCAGCCCGCTGATTTGATGATGTGATTATGGGATTCCACCATGCCGATTTGGGGTATGGTGGAATTGTTATAAACAGGCTGTAAAAAGGGAGTGTATAATTTGAGTAAATTATCAGAGTATAAGAAGAAAAAAGAATTTCTGGTATGTGTGGACAGCGATGGCTGTGCCATGGATACTATGGACATCAAGCATATTCGCTGTTTTGGACCCTGCATGGTAGACGAATGGGGACTGGAACAATGGAAAGAGGAGATATTGAATCGGTGGAATGAGATCAACCTGTATACTATGACGCGTGGAATTAACCGGTATAAAGGACTTTCAATTGCTTTGCAGGAAATCAATGAGAAGTATACGGCGATTGAGGATTTGGATACTCTTATCCAATGGGCAGAGAATAGTCCGGAGTTATCCAACGGGGCGCTGCAGCGTGCCATTGAGGAAAGGGACAGTATCAGTCTGAAAAAGGCATTGTCCTGGAGCAAGGCAGTGAATGAATCCATCAACAGTCTTCCGGAGGAAGAAAAGGTTCCCTTCGAGGGGGTCAAAGAAGCATTGGCTTTCGCACATGACAAAGTAGATGTAGCAATCGTCTCCAGTGCGAACCTGGATGCGGTGTTGGAAGAATGGGAGCGGTTCGGGCTTCTGGAGTATACGGATATCGTACTGGCTCAGGATGCCGGAAGCAAAGCCTTCTGTATCGGTGAATTGCTAAAAGCCGGTTATGAGAAGGAACATGTCCTTATGTGCGGCGATGCACCAGGGGATATGGATGCGGCGGAAAAAAACGGTGTGTTCTATTATCCGATCCTTGTGCGTCATGAAAAGGAATCCTGGAAAGAATTTCAGGATAAAGCAGTGGATAAGCTTCTGGATGGGACCTATGGCGGTGACTATCAGCAGAAGAAAACAGAGGCTTTTCTGGATAATTTAAGGTAATCAAACAGTAAAAAATACATTGTAAAAAAGAGAGGAGAGGTTTACTATGGTAGATATGAAAGCGAATCCCTTTTATCTGTCAGATGAGGATTGCAAATGGGTGGAAGATACGATTGAGGGGATGACGCTGGATGAAAAAATCGGACAGTTATTCTTCAATATGGGCTCTAGCCGGGATGAAGAGTATTTGAAAATGACGGTGGACAAATACCATATCGGAGGAATCCGTTACAATCCGGCTACTGCGGACGAGGTCCATGAGCAGAACCGTATTTTGCAGGAGAACAGCAAGATTCCGCTGATTATTGCCTGCAATACGGAAAATGGCGGGGATGGTGCCTGTGTAGACGGTACGACAATCGGCAGCCAGACGAAAATCGGCGCTACACGGAATTCACAGTATGCATACAATCTGGGCTATATGTCCAATAAAGAAGCAGCAGCTATCGGCTGTAATCTCTCCTTTGCTCCGGTCAGTGATATCCTGTATAACTGGGAGAATCCGGTAATCGGACTGCGGACTTATGGAAATGAAGTGGACCGGGTTGCGGAAATGACCAAGGCTTATCTGGACGGCGCACATGCCAATCCAGGTTTTTGCTGTGCGGCGAAGCACTTCCCTGGTGACGGTCTGGATTTCCGTGATCAGCACGTGGCAAACAGTGTAAATGATTTCAGTTGTGAAGAATGGGATGCGACTTTTGGAAAAGTCTACCAGAACCTGATCGACAACGGGTTGGAAGCAATCATGGCAGGACATATCATGCAGCCGGCTTATACACGTCATTTTAACCCGGATATCAAAGATGATGATATCATGCCTGCTACACTTTCACCAGAGCTTATTAACGGACTGCTTCGTAAAAAGCTGGGATTCAATGGCATGGTGCTGACAGACGCTTCTCACATGGTAGGATTGACCTGCCGTATGAAACGTTGCGATTTGATGCCGGCGGCCATTGCTGCCGGAATTGATATGTTCCTCTTTTTCAACGATATGGATGAAGATTTTGAAGCTATGAAGCAGGGATATCTGGATGGAAGAATTACGGAGGAACGCTTGAGTGACGCGCTGCACCGTATCCTGGCTTTGAAGGCACACATGGGACTTCACAAAAAGGCAAAGACAGAGCTTGTACCGCCGCGTGAAGAGGTGCATCATATTGTAGGCTGTGAAGAGCACAAGGAAATGCAGAAAGAGATTTCCGAGAAAGCGATCACGCTGGTGAAGTATAAGGACAAAGATGTGCTTCCAATGACTCCGGAACGCTATAAGAGGATTATGATCGTGTATGTGAAAGGGCTGGAGGCTCCCGGGCTTGGTGCGCTGTTTGGACAGAATAAAGTGTCGCCGGCGGAGAAACTGAAAGAAAAACTGCAGGCACAGGGCTTTGACGCATTTGTGTATGAGAGTCCGATTCAGAAGATCATGAAGCAGATGCAGGAGGGCGGTAAGCCGGATATTAACCTGTATTTTGCTGGGAAGAGTGCAATCAAAGACTTTGTAGAGAATCAGGATTTGATTATTACAATGGTAGATATAGCCGGAGGATTCCAGCCGGTAGCAAGGCCGGCCTTTGGCATGACAAAAGGGGGCGGAGAGATTCCGTGGTATGTATTTGAACTTCCGGTTATCGTTGTAGGTACGAAGCAGCCATTTGTTTTGGCGGATATTCCTCAGGCGCGGACATATATCAATACCTATGATGTACTGGATACGACGATGGATGCATTAGTGGAGAAGCTTATGAAAGGCGCGGATGCATTTGAAGGACAGGACCCGGTAGATTCTTACTGTGGTGTGTGGGATACACGGCTGTAGGAAAGTAAGAAAATAATAGACGTCCCCCCGTGCCGAAGGGCAGGCAGCATGAGAATTGGACAACTGGTGCGGCAGGGATGGTTTCAGAAAAAGAGAACTAAAAAAGACAGGAGGTTTTTTATGCAGATGCAGATGGGTTTTCGTTGGTATGGCGAAGGCAATGACAAGATTAAACTGTCAGACATTAAGCAGATTCCAGGTGTGACAAGTATTGTATGGGCGCTGCACGACAAGATGCCCGGTGAGATTTGGGAGGTGGAGGAGATTGCCGAGGTGCAGAAGCAGTTAGAGCCATATGGCTTTAATATGGATGTGGTAGAGTCCGTGAATGTCCATGATGACATTAAGATTGGTCTGCCTGCGCGGGACGGATATATTGAGAATTATATCCAGACAATCCGCAATTTGGCAAAGTTTGGCGTAAAGGTAATCTGCTATAACTTTATGCCGGTGTTTGACTGGACGCGTACGGATTTGTTCCATCCGGTAGGAGACGGATCCACAGCGCTGTTTTATGAGACAAGCAAGATTCATGACGATCCGAAGGAGATGGCTGATTATATCCTGAATAATCTGCATGGCCTGACGTTCCCTGGCTGGGAGCCGGAGCGTATGGCGAAGCTGGATGAACTGTTTGAGGCATACAAGCCGGTTACCAAAGAGAAACTTTGGGAAAATTTGAAATACTTTTTAGAAGCATTGATGCCGGTATGTCATGAGTGTGATATTAAGATGGCAATCCACATGGACGATCCGCCGTGGGATATCTTCGGTCTTCCAAGGCTTTTGGTGGATGCGGAGTCTGTGGATTATTTCCTGTCATTGGTAGACGATCCGTACAACTGTCTGACATTGTGTTCCGGCAGCCTGAATGCAAATCCAAAGAACAATGTTGCAGAAATCGTGCGAAAACACTGCGACCGTATCGCATTTGCCCATATCCGTAATATTAAGCACTTCCCGAACGGAGACTTTTCGGAAGCAAGCCATCGGGATTGTGACGGTGAGACCGGGATTCTGGATATTATTAAGGCATATCACGACTGTGGCTACACCGGATATATCCGTCCGGACCATGGAAGACATCTGTGGGATGAAGGCCCCGGAAATGTGCGTCCAGGATATGGACTGTACGACCGTGCCCTTGGAATCATGTATATGTGGGGCATATGGGATATGCTGGATAAATTGGACGGCCGGAAATAATGCAGTAAAATACAGCGGGTATTGAATTTGTGCCGTGCGCGTTTGCTGCACGGCGCAAGTGTTAATAAATAAATGGAAAGGATCAGATTATGAGATTAAATGAACAGGGTCTGAAGGATAAAAGCGCCTGGGAGGCAGCCGGATTTGTCCTTCCTAAGTTTGACAGGAAAAAGGTAAGGGCAGCAACAGAAGAGAACCCGTTCTGGATTCATTTTGGTGCAGGGAACATCTTCCGGGCGTTCCAGGCAAATGTAGTACAGAATCTTCTTAATGAAGGTGTGTTGGACAGAGGTCTGGTGGTTGCAGAAGGATTTGACTATGAGATTATTGAGAAGATGAACCGTCCTCATGATGACTACGGAATTGCTGTGACATTGAAGGCAGATGGCAGTATTGAGAAAACAGTCGTAGGAAGCGTAGTGGAATCCCATATTCTAGACTCAGAGAATGATGAAGAATTCGGCCGGCTGAAAGATATTTTTGAGAAGGACTCCCTGCAGATGGCAAGCTTTACCATTACGGAGAAGGGTTACAGCCTTATAACCGGAAAAGGGGAGACGATTCCTGATGTGATGTCAGATTTTGAGGCAGGGCCGGCAAAACCGAAGAGCTACATTGGCAAGGTGGCATCCCTTTTATACACTCGTTTCCAGACAGGAGAGAAGCCTATTGCAATGGTGAGCATGGATAATTGCTCACATAACGGTGATAAGCTTTATGCGGCGATTAATGCATTTGCAGAGAAATGGGTAGAAAACGGGAAAGCAGATGCAGGGTTTAAAGCGTATGTCAATGATAAAGCGAAGGTTTCTTTCCCATGGAGTATGATTGATAAGATTACACCAAGGCCGGATGCTTCTGTGGAGGAGATTTTGAAAAAAGACGGTGTCGAGGAGCTGGAGCCTGTGATTACTTCCAAGCGTACCTATGTGGCGCCATTTGTAAATGCGGAGGAATGTGAATATCTGGTGATTGAAGATGCATTCCCGAACGGAAGACCTTCGTTGGAGAAGGGAGGCCTGATGTTTACAGAACGTGAGACAGTGGACAAGGTGGAGAAGATGAAGGTCTGCACCTGTTTGAATCCGCTCCATACCTGTCTGGCAGTATTTGGCTGTCTCCTGGGATATGAGAAGATTTCCGAGGAAATGAAGGATACGGAACTGGTAAAACTGGTTGAAACCGTGGGTTACAAGGAGGGACTGCCGGTCGTGATCAATCCGGGAATCCTAGACCCGAAGGAATTTATTGATACTGTATTACAGGTGCGTATTCCGAACCCGTTTATGCCGGATACGCCGCAGCGTATTGCAACCGATACGTCCCAGAAACTGGCGATTCGTTTTGGTGAGACCATCAAGGCTTATCAGACGTCTTCTGAGCTTGATGTGAAAGACTTGAAATTAATCCCGTTGGTATTTGCCGGATGGCTGCGTTATCTGATGGGGATTAATGATGCGGGTGAGAAGTTTGAACTGAGTCCCGATCCGTTGCTGGATACGGTCTGCCCGTATGTGGCTGGCCTGAAACTGGGTGGTACGGTGGATACAGAAGCGCTGAAGCCGATTCTGGAAAATGCGAAAATCTTCGGTGTCAATCTGTATGATGCGGGAATGGCAGAAGCCGTAACAGACTATCTTGGCGAGATGATCGCCAGATCCGGAGCAGTGCGTGAGACGTTGAAAAAATATGTGTAGGATAAGGTGCTGAAATGAAGAAGTTTTTAGATGAAGATTTTTTACTGGATACGGATACGGCAAAAAAGCTGTATCATGAATATGCGGAAGTGATGCCCATATTGGATTACCATTGCCACATCAATCCTCAGGAGATTTATGAGGACCGTAAATTTGACAATATTACACAGGTATGGCTGGGCGGAGACCATTATAAATGGCGCCAGATGCGTTCAAATGGCGTGGAAGAGAAATATATTACCGGAGATGCCACAGACAGAGAAAAATTCCAGAAATGGGCGGAAACCCTGGAGATGGCGATTGGAAACCCGCTCTATCATTGGAGCCATTTGGAGCTGAAAAGATTTTTTGGGTATGAGGGATATTTGAATGGAGAGAATGCAGAGGAAGTCTGGAATCTCTGTAACGAAAAGCTGCAGGGAGGTTTAAGCGCACGCAAAATGATTGAGATGTCTAATGTGACTTTGATCTGTACGACGGATGACCCGGTGGATTCCCTGGAATGGCATCAGAAGATTGCAGAGGATGAAAGCTTTTCTGTACAAGTACTGCCTGCATGGCGCCCGGACAAGGCTATGAATCTGGAAAAAGCAGATTATCTGGATTATCTGGATAATCTGAGTGAAGTATCAGGAGTGAAAGCCGATAGTTTTTCCGCTTTGATAGATGCATTAAGCAAACGGATGGATTTCTTTGCATCCAGAGGCTGCAGTGTTTCTGACCATGGTCTGGAATATGTGATGTATACGCCGGCTTCCGAGGAGGAAGTGGAAGCAGTTTTTGCAAAAAGATTGTCCGGTGAAGCTCTGACAAAGGAAGAAGAAAAGAAGTTCAAGACAGCGTTTATGGTTGCCCTTGGGAAGGAATATCATAAGAAAAACTGGGTGATGCAGCTTCATTATGGCGTGAAGCGTGATAATAACGGAAAGATTTTCCAAGAATTGGGTCCGGATGCAGGAATTGATTGTATCAATAATTTTGCTCCGTCCTCCGAGATGGCAGATTATTTGAACGCTCTGGCAAAGACAGATCAGCTTCCGAAGACAATCTTGTATTCTCTGAATCCGGTGGATAATGCAGCCATCGGAACCATCATCGGCTGCTTCCAGGACAGCAGTGCGGTAGGAAAAATCCAACAGGGCAGTGCATGGTGGTTCAATGACCATAAGACAGGAATGCAGGATCAGATGACTTCTTTGGCAAGTCTCGGGCTTTTGGGGAATTTTATCGGAATGCTGACGGATTCAAGGAGCTTCCTTTCTTATACACGGCATGAATATTTCCGCAGGATTATGTGCGGTTTGATTGGCGGCTGGGTAGAGAACGGAGAATATCCGGCGGATTATAAGGTTTTGGAAAAAATTGTAAAGGGCATTTCCTATAATAATGCAGTACGGTATTTTGGATTTTCGTTATAGGAGATAGAATGTATGGAATTGGCAGGCAGGAGTTGATTTGGACTTCTGCCTGTTTTAGAAATAACCATATACAAAAAGGCTGCTATTGGCAGCCTTTTTGTGTAAATATAGGAATAATTGTATTTTCAGAAATTATTATTTAGAACCGAACAGTCCCCCGAATAAGCCTTTTTTATTGGACTTTGTGCTTTTCTTTTTTGTCTGGTAATCTTCCTGCCTGTTTCTGGATTGCGTCCGGTGGTAGCTTACGGCCTTTTGCAATTGATAGACCGCATCCTTGCTGGAGCACCAACTGAATGGGACGTCAATCTCCCGAAATCTGTCACGGAGTTTATCGAACTCACGGTCACTGATAGATATCCCGCTTTCAAGCACACGCTCTCCGAAAATATCATCGAAGGCAGCTCTTATTTTAATAAACTTTGCAGGATTATCTGAAATTAATTTTCCTACTTGCTCCATGGCTTCTTTTTTGTCCATACTGACTCCTCTCATGGTAACTGTCAAAACGATACGTATTATGTAGTGTAATATAGATTTTGGATTATTGCAATAGCAAAAATATAATATTTCTGCGTTTGTTTGAAGAATAAAATAGTTGACGAATCAGGGAAACGTGGAATATACTATTTTGGTATAAAACATGTTATTTCAATCGGGATAGTATGAATATAGTGATGTTTTGTGTCTGGCTTAAAGTGTGGACTATAACGGAATATTTAGCAGCCTGAATATAAATTTTTGGAGGGTAAGCATGAAACTGTCAAAAAAAAGCAGGTATGGATTGACGGCGCTGATTGATCTGGCAGTAAATTCGACTACGGGCCATGTGGCGTTGTACAGTATTGCGGAGAGGAATGATATTTCGCCTCAATATCTGGAGCAGGTATTTGCAAGCCTGCGCAGGGCGGGAATCGTGAAAAGCATCAAGGGACCGCAGGGAGGCTATCTGTTGGCACGTGAACCGGAGCATATTACTGTATCAGAGATATTAGAGGCAACGGAGGGCTCTTATTTGTTGGAAAATGAAGAAGGCCAGGGGATTGCCTGTACGATTCAGAAGTTGGTGATTGATAAGGTGAACGAGGAGATGGAGGCTATTCTGGAGCATCTGACGCTGGCAGATTTGGAGGCGGATTATCTGGAATACTCTGCTTATGGGCAAGACATGTACTATATATGAAAAGTGAGCGCTGAATCAATGAAGCAAAAACGTAAGGCATGAGCATTTTTTTGCGGCGCGGCTGCTCAAAAAGGAGGATATCATGAGGTGGAATAAAGTTCGCTTGAAGACAACGGCGGAGGCGGAGGATATTGTCAGCAGTATGCTGATGGATTTAGGGGTTCAGGGAGTGGAGATTGAGGACAAGATTCCACTGACCGCTATGGATAAGGAGAAGATGTTTGTGGATATTCTTCCGGAAACAGGTGTGGATGACGGCGTTGCCTATCTCAGCTTTTATTTGGAAGAAGAGGACGATAAGGCGCAGATTCTTTCTCGGGCCCGCGAGGAATTGAAAGCAATGTCTGCCTATGTGGATGTGGGGGAATGTACCTTTGAGGAGTCTTGGACGGAGGATTTGGACTGGATCAACAATTGGAAGGAGTATTTTCATCAGTTCTATGTGGATGATATCTTGATCATTCCTTCCTGGGAAGACGTAAAACCAGAGGATAGCGGGAAAATGATTATCCATATCGATCCAGGCACCGCCTTTGGTACAGGAATGCATGAGACCACACAGCTTTGTATCAGGCAGCTTCGGAAGTACGTGACAGACAAGACCCGGGTTCTGGATGTGGGGTGCGGGAGCGGAATCCTTGGAATGCTGGCATTGAAATTCGGTGCTCAATATTCTGTGGGGACTGATCTGGACCCTTGTGCAATTGACGCGACCCATGAGAATATGGAAGTCAATGGGATTCGGGAAAATCAGTATGAGGTGATGATTGGCAATATCATCGACAATCAGGATGTTCAGGACAAGGTGGGATATGAGAAATACGATATTGTTGTGGCGAACATTCTGGCGGACGTGCTTGTAGAGTTGACCCCTGTAATCATCAATCAGATGAAAAAGGGCGGAATTTATATTACAAGCGGTATCATTGATGACAAGGAGCAGACAGTAGTTGAGGCCGTGAAGCAGGCGGGACTGGAAGTATTGGAAGTCACTTATCAGGGAGAATGGGTGTCTGTTACGGCTAGAAGGTAAAGGTTATAGACTACAGTCTTGTAAATAGTAATAAGCAGAGAACTTTTGTGGGGGATAGGATGCATCATTTTTTTATAGAACTAGCACAAATACAGGATGGAGTCATCTGTGTTGAAGGAGCAGATGTGAATCATATTAAGAATGTGCTTCGCATGAAGTCAGGGGAAGAAGCTGTGTTCAGTGACGGGACAGGCGCTCAGTACTTATGTGCACTGGAATCGTTGGAGCCGGTGCGGTTTCGGATTCTGGACTTCTTTAAAGAAGGGCGGGAGCTGCCTTCTAGAATCTGTCTGTTCCAGGGAATTCCTAAGGGGGACAAGATGGATTTGGTTATTCAGAAGGCGACTGAACTAGGAGTGAGCGATATTTTCCCGGTGTCCACCTGTCGGACGGTTGTAAAATTGGATGCAAAAAAGGCAGACAAAAAGACGGCGCGATGGCAGGGAATCGCGGAGGCCTCTGCCAAACAATGTGGACGAAGCAAGATTCCCTGTATCCATGAGGTGATGACATTTTCAAAAGCCTGCCACTTAGCAAGGGAGTTAGATGTGCTTTTAATCCCCTATGAAAAAGCGGAAGGGATGGAGGATACAAGAAGGGCGGTTGATAAAATCGTGCCTGGACAGTCCGTTGGGATTTTTATTGGACCGGAAGGCGGCTTCGAGGAAGCTGAAGTGGAGCAGGCGAAAGCTTGTGGAGCGTCTCCGATTACATTGGGGAAACGGATTTTGCGCACAGAGACGGCGGGACTTGTGATTTTATCAATCTTGCTGTATCACTTAGAATGAAACGCACATAATTTATATAGTAAGAAATAAAAAAGGAAAGATGTCATGGAAGTATATTTGGATAATTCGGCGACTACACGGTGCTATCCGGAAGTCGGCGAACTGGTTTATAAAGTGATGTGCAGGGATTATGGCAATCCTTCCTCCATGCACCGTAAAGGTGTGGAGGCAGAGCATTATGTGAAAGAGTCAAAAGAAACTCTGGCCAGAATTTTGAAAGTTAATGCCAAGGAAATTGTATTTACATCAGGAGGAACAGAGAGCGACAATCTGGCATTGATTGGAACTGCCAGGGCGGCCCGCAGAATGGGAAATCATCTGATTACTTCTGCCATTGAACATCCGGCGATTCTGAATACGATGCGCCACCTGGAGGAAGAGGAAGGGTTCCGTGTGACTTATCTCCCTGTGGATGCTAACGGACAGATTAAACTGGATGCATTGCGGGAGGCGCTCTGTAAGGACACCATCCTTGTGTCGATCATGTATGTGAATAATGAGGTGGGTGCCGTGCAGCCCATTGAGAAGGCAGTGCAGATTGTCAAAGGCTATAATCCGCGGATTGTATTTCACTCCGACGCGGTTCAGGGATTTGGAAAGTACCGCATTTACCCGAAGCGTTTGGACGTGGATTTGCTTTCAGCCAGCGGGCATAAAATTCATGGACCCAAGGGCGTGGGTTTCCTTTATATCAATGACAGGGTGAAAATCCGCCCCATTGTCTATGGCGGGGAACAGCAGAAAAATATTCGTTCAGGTACGGAAAATGTACCTGGGATTGCAGGGATTGGTCTGGCATCTAAGATGATTTATCAGGACTTGGAGATGAAGGTTGCGCTGATGCGGGAACTGAAAGAGCAGTTTTTGACAGGTGTCACGAAGATTGAGAATACCAGGATTCATGGACTTGTAGACGAGAACAGCGCGCCCCATATTATCAGTGTTGGATTTGCAGGAATCCGCAGCGAAGTACTGCTGCATACGTTGGAGGAACGGGGAATTTATGTGTCTTCTGGCTCTGCATGTGCTTCCAATCATCCCGCAGTGAGCGGCGTGTTGAAGGGAATTGGCACGGCCAGGGAGTATTTGGATGCAACCTTGCGATTCAGCATGTCGGAATTCACGACAAAAGAAGAAATTGACTATACGCTAGAAACATTATATAATTGTGTACCAGTCTTGAGGAGATATACCAGACATTAAAAAGGAGAATCATATGAAGTTTCATTCATTTTTAATAAAGTACGGCGAAATTGGGATTAAGGGCAAGAACCGATACATGTTTGAGGACGCATTGGTGCGCCAGATCCGGTATGCGTTAAAGGATGTTGACGGATGTTTTGAGGTCCGTAAAACCCACGGGAGAGTCTATGTGGACTGTGAGGGAGATTACGATTACGAAGAAACAGTGGAAGGATTGAGCCGTGTATTTGGTATTGTGGGAATCTGTCCGGTGGTGCGTTTTGCGAATACAGGGTTTGAGCAATTAAAAAGAGATATTGTGACTTATGTGGAGGAACGATATCCTGAGAAAAATCATACCTTCAAAGTGGAAGCACGCAGAAGCAACAAGCACTATCCATTGAATTCCATGGAGATCAACTGTGCGTTGGGAGAGGCCGTTTTGGAAGCCTTTCCGGAGATGAAAGTGGATGTGCATACTCCGGATATCCTTTTGAATGTGGAAGTTCGGGAAGAAATCTATGTATATTCAGAAATTATCCCTGGACCTGGCGGTATGCCGGTAGGCACGAACGGGAGTGCCATGCTGCTCCTTTCCGGCGGAATCGACAGTCCGGTTGCCGGTTATATGATTGCAAAAAGAGGTGTTGCACTGGAGGCAACATATTTCCATGCACCACCTTACACCAGTGAGCGTGCAAAAGAGAAGGTCGTAGATTTGGCAAAGCAAGTGGCATCCTATGCAGGCCCTATTAAGCTGCATGTGGTGAATTTTACGGATATCCAGCTTTATATTTATGAGAAATGTCCGCATGAGGAGCTAACGATTATCATGCGCCGCTATATGATGAAAATTGCAGAGCACTTTGCAAAGAAGGATGGCTGCCTGGGGCTGATCACCGGAGAGAGTATTGGGCAGGTCGCGAGCCAGACGATGCAGAGTCTGTTGTCCACCAATGCGGTGTGCACGCTTCCGGTGTATCGGCCGTTGATTGGCTTTGATAAGAGGGAGATTGTAGAGATTTCGCAGAAGATTGATACTTATGAGACATCCATTCAGCCGTTTGAGGATTGCTGTACAATCTTTGTGGCAAAGCATCCGGTGACTAGACCAGATCTTGCACGTATTGAAAAGTCAGAATTGAATTTGAGGGAAAACATTGAGGAACTGGTAAAGACTGCGGTGGAAACTGCGGAGGTTATCAAGATTCAATAAACTAAGAATGCAGATAGTATCCCAAAAGTCTGCCTTTGGCAGTATTTCCGGATATGAAGATAATGAAAAGGCTGCCTCTAAGAGACAGCCTTAATATACAAATTCAGCTTTATGTGGGATGCCTTACGGCATATACAGGAAATTGCTTCACAATTTCCCATATAAGTTAGTTCCACACTATTTGATAATGTATGCGTCCAGAGAGGCCAGAATATCTTCCAACTCTCCATCAGCGTGGATGTTCAGGTCGATTGGCTTGGAAAGATCCAGACTGAAAATGCCCATGATTGACTTGGCATCTATGACATATCTTCCGGACACTAAGTCAAAATCATTGTCATATTTTGTGATTTCATTTACAAATGATTTCACTTTATCAATAGAGTTTAACGAGATCTGCACTGTTTTCATCATGATATATCCCTCCTTTGCGCGTTATTATCGAAGGGCCTCCAAGGAACTTTGCAAACTTCTGTACAGCTCCTATGCCCTGCCTACATTCTACGGGATAGGTTTATAAAAGTCAAGAAATTAACAGGAAAAATTTTGAATTTAGGAGATGGAGTGTTATGAAAAAGGCGGCTCTGCATAATCTGGGATGCAAAGTAAATGCATATGAGACGGCGGCAATGCAGGAGATATTGGAGAAGGCGGGATATGAGATCATGCCTTTTGAGGAAGGGGCGGATATCTATATTATTAATACTTGTACTGTGACCAATATTGCGGACCGCAAATCCAGACAAATGCTGCACCGTGCCAGAAAAATGAATCCGGATGCAGTGGTGGTGGCGTGTGGCTGCTATGTTCAGGCGCAGGAGGACAAGAATCATCCGGTGGACTCGTGTATTGACATTGTGATTGGAAACAACCAGAAAAAGGATTTGCTTCAGATATTGGAGCAATATGAGCAGGGAAAACAATCAAATCAACTGCGGCAAGTGATTGATATCAACCATACGGCGGAGTATGAGAATCTGCACCTGACTAAACCGGGAGAGCATACGAGGGCGTATATTAAGGTACAAGATGGGTGTAACCAGTTCTGCTCTTACTGTATCATTCCTTTTGCACGTGGCAGGGTAAGAAGCAGAAAATTAGATAATGTAGTCGAAGAAGTAAAGAAACTGGCAGGAAACGGCTATCAGGAAGTAGTGCTGACAGGAATTCATTTGAGCTCCTACGGAGTGGATTTTTTGAAAGCACCTCAAAGTCAGGAGCAGAACTCTGCTGCAGAGAACTGTCAGGAGGATCTTCTGTCCTTGATTCAGGCTGTCCATGAGGTGGATGGGATTTTACGGATTCGTCTCGGTTCTTTGGAACCACGGGCCATCACGGAGAGATTTGTCCGGGAAGTCTCTAAGCTCCCGAAGTTATGCCCCCATTTTCATTTGTCGCTGCAGAGTGGATGTGATGCTACACTGAAACGGATGAATCGAAGATATACGACAGGAGAATATTATGAAAAATGCAGGCTGCTTCGGAAATATTTCGGGAATCCGGCATTGACAACAGATATTATCGTGGGATTTCCGGGGGAAACAGAAGAAGAGTTTGCCGCGTCTTTTGCTTTTGTGGATAAAGTGGATTTTTATGAGACACACATTTTTAAATACTCTAAGAGAGAGGGGACCCGGGCTGCGGTCATGGAGGGGCAGATTCCGGAAGCTGTGAAGGCCGAGAGAAGCCGACAGATGATTGAACTTGGGAAGAGAAAGCAGGCTGATTATGAAAAAAGTTTCCTGGGAAAAGATGTGGAGGTTCTGGTGGAGGAGCGTATCATGATAGAAGGGAAGGCATATCAGACGGGCTACACAAAAGAGTATATGAAGATTGCATTAAAAGAGGAAGAAAATCTGCAGAATTGTATCCGGACAATTCGGATTGTCAAGGATTCACAAATTATTCATTGAATTTTATGAAGACTTGTATTAAAATGATAATTAGAGTGTTTGCGCCTGTGTGCGAAATGTACAGTAGATGTACAGCTTAAATATACAAAAGTCAGTTTTTACAATACGAAAGAGAACAGAAGTGAAATGGAGGAAAAAACATGAGCGATTTAAGCAACACCCAGTTCTTTCAAGTAGAGCCGGGGCCACAGATTTCAGCAAGGGATATCCTGGAGATCGTGTATAAGGCATTGAAGGAAAAAGGATATAATCCGGTCAATCAGATTGTGGGTTATGTAATGTCCGGGGATCCGACTTACATTACAAGCTTTAACGGGGCGAGAAGTCTTGTGATGAAAGTGGAACGTGACGAGCTGGTAGAAGAGCTTTTAAAAGCGTATATTGCGCATAATTCCTGGGCATAATCAGTGATGAGGATTATGGGACTGGACTTTGGGGCGAAGACGGTAGGCGTGGCGATAAGCGATGCCTTGCTGTTGACGGCTCAAGGAGTAGAGACGATAGAGAGAAAAGAGGAAAATAAGCTCCGCCGTACGTGTGCCAGAATTGAGGAATTGATTCGGGAATACGAGGTGGGGAAGATTGTGCTTGGCTTTCCAAAGCATATGAACAATGATATCGGTGAGCGTGCCCGGAAGTCTCTGGAATTTCAACAGATGCTTATGAGGCGGACAGGCTTAGAAGTAGTGATGTGGGATGAGCGTCTGACAACGGCAGCCGCTGAGCAGACGTTGATTGAGAGCCGGGTGAGAAGGGAAGACCGGAAGAAATATATTGATAAAATTGCAGCAGTCTTTATTTTGCAGGGGTATTTGGATTCTTTGTCAAGACAGCAGGAAATATAAAGTACAGTAAGAAAAATTTTCGGTTCATGCAAGCATAATAGCTCATGATAACAGGCGGCCTGCTGTGCAGATGGTAATATAAGGAGTAAGGATATGGAAAAGGTGGAGTTTTTTCTCGAAGATACGAATGAGACTGTTGAATTTTGTGTATTGGAGCAGACAAAGATCAATGGCTCTACATATATACTGGTTACGGACCCAGAAGATGAGGATGTGTGTCTGATTCTAAAGGATATGAATCATGAGGACGACCAGAACAGTGTTTATGAGATAGTGGAAGAGGACACAGAATTAGAAGCAGTTTCAAAGGTATTTGAAGAATTGTTGGAAGATACGGATATCAGAATGTAATTTTGAAGCAGAAAATGACAGGTCTTCGATTGTGAATGGCCGTTGGTTATAAAAATATTTATTGCCTGCCGCGGATAGAAGAGAGAATTATGAGCGGAGAATATCTGCGCGTGAGCAAAACAGTAATTATAAAAAGAATACATAATAAAAAAGATGGAGGTGCGGCTTTTTGAGAAAAGAGAATATTGGAAAACTGCGTATCATTCCTCTTGGAGGATTGGAGCAGATTGGTATGAATATTACTGCCTTTGAATATGAAGACAGTATTATTGTGCTTGACTGTGGTCTGGCTTTTCCGGAGGATGATATGCTGGGGATTGACCTTGTCATACCGGATGTGACATATCTAAAGGACAATATTGAAAAGGTGAAGGGATTTGTGATCACCCATGGGCATGAGGACCATATTGGCGCATTGCCGTATATATTAAAGGATATAAATGTTCCAATCTATACGACGAAGCTGACTATGGGTATTATAGATAATAAGTTGAAGGAACACAATCTGCTGCGCACGACGAAGAGAAAGATTGTCCGTCATGGTCAGTCCATTAATCTGGGTCAGTTTCGGATTGAATTCATTAAGACGAATCACAGTATACAGGATGCGTCAGCGCTTGCAATCTATTCCCCGGCAGGCACTGTGGTGCATACCGGAGATTTTAAAGTAGACTATACACCAGTGTTTGGGGACGCGATTGATCTGCAGCGTTTTGCAGAGATTGGCAAGAAAGGCGTATTGGCGCTGATGTCAGACAGCACCAATGCGGAGCGGAGAGGATTTACACAGTCAGAGCGGACTGTGGGAATCACATTCGATCATATTTTTGCGGAACATCAGAATACCAGAATTATTATTGCAACCTTTGCCTCCAATGTGGACCGTGTACAGCAGATTATTAATTCTGCTTATAAATATGGACGGAAGGTTGTCGTAGAAGGACGGAGCATGGTAAATATTATTTCCACTGCTTCAGAACTGGGATATCTGAATGTACCGGAGAGTACTTTGATTGAGATTGATGAGATGCGTAACTATCCTCCGGAGAAAATGGTTCTGATTACCACCGGGAGCCAGGGAGAATCCATGGCGGCATTGTCCCGTATGGCGGCGGATGTTCATAGAAAAGTGACGATACAGCCCAATGATACGATTATTTTCAGTTCGAATCCGATTCCGGGAAATGAGAAATCTGTTTCCCGTGTCATTAATGAACTTTCTGCAAAAGGGGCAAAGGTTATTTTCCAGGAGGCGCATGTCTCAGGACATGCATGTCAGGAGGAATTGAAGCTGATTTATTCCCTTGTAAAACCGAAATATGCGATTCCTGTACACGGTGAATATCGTCATCTGAAGGCGAATTCAGAGATTGCACTGTCCTTGGGAATCCCAAAGGAGAATGTGTTTATCATTCAGTCCGGTGATGTGTTGGAATTGACAGAGGAATCGGCGAAAGTGGTGGATAAGGTGCATACCGGGACGATTCTCGTAGACGGTCTTGGTGTGGGCGACGTAGGTAATATTGTACTCCGCGACAGGCAGCATTTGGCAGAGGACGGAATCATCATTGTGGTTCTGACGTTAGAAAGGGGCACGAACCGGCTCCTGGCAGGACCGGATATTGTGTCTCGTGGGTTTGTGTACGTCAGGGAGTCAGAAGGGCTGATGGAAGAGGCCAGGCATACGATATCCGAAAGTCTGGACAGATGTTTGTCGGGGCGACGGGCAGATTGGAATCGGATTAAAGTGGCGATTCGAGATACGATGAATGATTTCATCTGGAAGAAGACGAAGAGGAGGCCGATGATCATTCCGATTATCATGGATGTATGAGGAGGAAGCTGGGATGATCGTGGATGAGAGAGCTGCCGCCTATATTCAGTCCTTAGAGACAGCGGAGTGCGAAGGACTGGAAGAGATTGAGAGGGAAGCGGTGGAGCAGAGAGTTCCGATTATCAGAAAGGAAACTCAAAGTTTCCTGAAAGTACTTCTATGTATGAAGAAGCCGAAAAAGATTTTGGAAATCGGGACCGGAGTGGGATTTTCCGCGCTGTTGATGAGTGAATATGTACCGGAAGACTGCTCCATTGTGACGATTGAAAATTATGAGAAAAGGATTCCGGCGGCCAGGGCAAACTTCGAGCGCATGGGTAAGGCGCGTCAGATTACTTTAGTTGAAGGAGATGCCCTGGGGGTGTTAAAAGAGTTAGATGACAGTTTTGATTTCATTTTTATGGATGCGGCAAAAGGGCAGTACATTCATTATCTGCCGGAGGTATTCCGTGTCTTGGAAGAGGAAGGAATCCTGCTCTCTGATAATGTGCTGCAGGGCGGGGATGTTCTGGAGTCCAGATTTGCGGTAGAACGCAGAGACAGGACGATTCACGCCAGAATGCGGGAATATCTGTATGAATTGAAGCATCATGACAGGTTGATTACATCGATTCTTCCGTTGGGAGATGGTGTGGCGGTTAGTGTGAAGCGTTCATATATCAGAAAAGGAAGTTGAGGATGGCGAGGTATCCAGAATTATTAATTCCGGCGGGCAGCCTGGAAGTGCTAAAGACTGCGGTCATATTTGGGGCCGATGCGGTTTACATTGGCGGAGAGTCGTTTGGCCTGCGTGCGAAGGCGAAAAATTTTTCCATACAGGATATGAAGGAAGGAATTGCATTTGCACATGATCATCAGGTGAAGGTCTATGTGACGGCGAATATTTTTGCACATAACGAGGACTTAGAAGGGGTTCGGACTTATTTGAAAGAATTAAAACAGATACGTCCGGATGGTTTGATTATTGCTGATCCAGGAATATTTGAGATTGCAGGAGAGATTTGTCCGGAGATAGAGAGACATATCAGTACCCAGGCTAATAATACCAATTATGAGACCTATAAGTTTTGGCATAGGCTGGGAGCCAAGCGGGTCGTGGCGGCCAGAGAGCTTTCCTTGGAGGAATTGAAGGGGCTTCGGCAGAATATACCGGAGGATATGGAAATCGAGGCATTTATCCATGGCTCCATGTGTATTTCTTATTCCGGGAGATGTCTGCTGAGTAATTATTTTACCGGGAGAGACGCCAATCAGGGTTCCTGCACCCATCCATGCCGTTGGAAATATGCGGTTGTGGAGGAGACCAGGCCGGGAGAGTACATGCCGGTGTTTGAAAATGAGAGGGGAACCTACATTTTTAATTCCAAAGACCTTTGCATGATAGGACATATTCCGGAATTGGTTGATGCAGGGATTGACAGCTTAAAGGTGGAGGGGCGCATGAAGACTGCGCTGTATGTGGCCACTGTGGCGAGAACTTACCGGAAGGCATTGGATGATTACCGGGAAAGCCCGGAAAAATACCAGGCAAATATGTCCTGGTATCTGGAACAGATTGCAAGCTGTACTTACCGCCAGTTTACGACCGGATTCTTTTTCGGAAAGCCGGACGAGAATACTCAGATATACAATGAGAGTACTTATGTGAAGGATTATACGTATCTGGGAACCGTAGAGGATGATAAGGACGGCCTTTGCCGGATTGAGCAGCGGAATAAATTTTCTGTGGGAGAACAGATAGAGGTTATGAAGCCGGATGGCAGAAATGTAGAGGTCAAGGTCGGCAGGATACTCAATGAAGAGGGAAGCGAGCAGGAAAGCGCGCCACATGCGAAGCAGGTGTTGTTTGTTGACCTCCAGGGGCAGGCGGAGAAATTTGATATATTAAGAAGAGCTGAGGTTTGACGATATATAATAGGTAGTGTAAAGTATTGTGTGAAAAAAGATGCGAGCGTTGATTATAAATAAGGAGAGGACAAGAACATGGAAAATCCAGTTGTTACATTTGAGATGGAAAACGGAGATATTATGAAGGCAGAACTTTATCCGGAGATTGCACCGAATACGGTTCGTAATTTTATATCTTTGGTAAAAAAGGGATATTATGATGGGTTGATTTTTCATCGGGTAATCAGTGGCTTTATGATTCAGGGCGGTTGTCCTGACGGTACAGGAATGGGGGGCCCTGGTTACAGTATTCGGGGCGAATTTTCGCAGAACGGTTTTGAAAATAATCTGGAGCATGATGCGGGTGTGCTGTCCATGGCGCGTGCGATGCATCCAGATTCAGCAGGCTCTCAGTTTTTTATCATGCATAAGAAATCACCACACTTGGACGGTGCATATGCAGCATTTGGGAAGATAACGGAAGGTATAGATGTGGTCAATGGGATTGCGGATACAGATACAGATTACCAGGACAGGCCGGTGGCTTTGCAAAGGATGAAGAAGGTGACAGTGGAGACGTTCGGGGAGGATTATCCGGAGCCGGAAATTTTAGGGGAATGAGCAGTTTGTAACAGCCTGAAATATATTTTGGCCCCGGTTTCAAGCTTGTGGATAAACCGCGGCCTTGCACGACGACAGAATATTAGACGCAGGGAGATGGAGAGATGGATGCAATTATTCGGGCGAAATTGAGTGAGATAGAGCAAAAGGCGCATGTCAGAATCATATGGGCCGTGGAGACAGGAAGCAGGGCATGGGGCTTTGCTTCTCCGAACAGTGATTATGATGTTCGATTTGTTTATATAAGAGAGAAGAAAGAATATCTTCGCTTGGAAGAAATCAGGGATTCTATAGATGTGCAGCAGGATGAAGTTTTGGATATTGAAGGCTGGGATTTGCGGCGGGTGCTTCGTATGGTCTATCGCTCAACACCGGAAGTGTACGAGTGGTTTTCGTCTCCTATTGTTTATCGTTCCACGCCGGAAGCCGTGGAACTCCAAATGCTCCTTCCGGGATATTTCTCTGTGAAAAAGTGCGCACAGAACTATATCCATGCGGCCTCTGTGGATTATCGGACTTATTTTCAGGATGAAGAAGTCTGGCTTGTGAAGTACTTTTATGTACTTCGTCAGATGCTTCAGTCCAAATGGCTCTTGGAGGAAAAAAGAATGCCTCCGATGTTGTTTGAGGAGCTTGTCAGGCAGAAGCTTGAGGAAGAGTGGAAGGATTACATACTTGACCTTCTCCAAAAAAAGAGGAATTCATCAGAGTTAGGCAAGGCACAGAGAAACAAAAAGCTGATTGAGTATATTGGCGGAAGCTTGAAGGAGATGGGACAGGAGGTCTTGTCTATCAAAGAAGAGGAGAGAAAATCGTGGGACAAGCTGAATCAGTATTTTTACAGTGTCCTTTGGTGATAAGGCCATAAAACAGAGTGAGAACATAGGAATCGTCAAAATACCCCGCAGCTAAGATTTTGCTGCGGGGTATTAATGCTTCAGATCCGGCGTAATGTGTCTTTGACGCATTAGGCTGGATTTATTGTTTTAGGATATTTCATTGGCTTCCTGTCGGAGCTTTTCCTCCATCAGAGCGGAAGCTTGGTAGTCGGCATAGCGCGCCGCTACATAGAGGTAATCAGATAAACGGTTGAGATATTGCATCGCTTTTGGATCTGCGCCGTAATTCAATTCTGCTTTACGGAAACGCCGCTCTGCTCGTCTTGCGACTGCACGTGCCATATCGAGCCGTGCAGACTGTTCACAGCCGCCATACAGTACGGGTTCTTTCACTCTTGGAAATAAATTTTCCATACGGCCAATGCCTTCTTCCAGTATCAGAGTCTCCTCTTTACTGAAACGATATTTTGGATTGCGCGGGTCAGCAATGCCGGACATCATCTGCATGAGTTCCTGCTGCCGCCGGGCAAGATTATCATAAAGTGGTTTTTCGGCAATGACCTTTGCCAGCCCTATTGCACTGTTCAACTCATCGATGGTTCCAAGAAGTTCAATCCGGTCATCGGATTTTGAAACGCTGATCCCGTCCATAAGCGAGGTTCTTCCGTCATCTCCCTTTTTGGTGTAGATGCTCATAATAATTTCCCCTTAACAGTACTTTTTACAATTATAAATCAGACAGCGTTTCTTCCTGCTGTCTGGCCGAAAGTCTAAAATGCACACTGCCATATATAACACGGGCCGTAGGCATAGGCCCGATTACCGGCGGTGGCTATAAAGTTTTCATAGTTCATCAGCCCCCCTTAATTCCTAGTTATAGTTTATATGATCCCGACAGATTCATGCAATAGCTACTAGTCGGAATTTTCTCTGTTTTATGGTATATATTATACATCTAATCGGGGAGGATATCAATATGGATTGTGAAAATTATACAATAAATATGCGAAAAAGTACAAAATAATCCTGACGGAAGAGGATTCACAAGCCAATATTAAAATTGATTCACTTTTTCTTTACTTTTCTTAAGAAAATCTTTTGTTTGTTCTAACAGTCCACTTTAGATATGTCCGGTACAATTGGATATGTTCTTACAAATGAAAGGAGGCTGATACTATGAATATGCAGACATTAACACAATACTTTTTAGAATATGGTGCATTCTTTATTTTTCTCATCGTGTTTTTGGAATACTTGAATCTGCCAGGATTTCCAGCGGGACTGATTATGCCCTTGGCCGGAATTTGGGCGGCAAAGGGGGAAATTAGTTTTCCAGTGGTATTATTGATTTCCGTAGGGGCAGGGCTGACAGGAAGCTGGGTGCTCTATTTTCTGGGAAGGCTTGGTGGCTGCAAGCTCTTGGGGATTTATTTTAAGAAGTTTCCCAAACAGCAGCCTCTGATAGAGGACAAGATAAAAATGCTTCAGGAAAAGGGCGGATTTGGAGTGTTCGTGAGTAAGATGATTCCCATGGCGCGCACGCTGATTTCGATTCCGGCCGGGATGATACGGATGGATTTTGTAGTATATACGGTGAGTTCTGCGATGGGCGTTTTTTTCTGGAATTTAGCTTTCGTAGGGGCTGGATATTTCTTTGGGGAAACGGCAGTCAATATACTGTCATAACGTATTGAACATTAGGATTTCAGTAAGTATAATATATTGCGGAAGATATGACTTTATATATGCAGAGAATCTTGCGTTTTGAGTAAGAACTGCCAAGTTTCTGAGGGCATATATTACGACAACAGAGGGAGGACTGAAATAGATGGAGATTAATCACGTATTGGTAGTGGAGGATGATAAAGAAATTCGGGAAGGGGTGCAGATTTACCTGCAGAGCCAGGGATATCAGGTTTTTCAGGCAGCAGACGGAGTGGAAGGTCTGGAAGTACTGGAAAAGGAAGAAATTCATCTGGCAATCGTAGATATCATGATGCCGCGGATGGATGGGATTCATATGACAATGAAACTGCGTGAAAAATATGATTTTCCGGTTATTATGCTTTCTGCAAAATCAGAGGAAGTGGATAAAGTTATGGGCTTGAATATCGGGGCGGATGACTATGTGACCAAACCATTTACACCCATGGAGCTGATGGCGCGGGTCAATTCACAGCTCCGCCGCTACCGGAAATTTTTAGAGAAGTTAGAACCAAAAGAAAACGTACATGTCATTGGCGGGTTAGAGATTAATGAGGACACAGTGGAGGTGTCTATGGACGGTAATCCGGTGAGGCTGACGCCGATTGAATATAAAATCCTCCTGCTTTTGGCGAAGAATGCGGGGCATGTGTTTTCCGCAGATGAAATCTATGAGCGGGTATGGCAGGAGCGTGCAATCAACACGGACACTATCATGGTACATGTCCGTAATATCCGTGAAAAAATTGAAGTGGACCCGAAAAATCCAAAATATTTGAAGGTGGTGTGGGGTGTTGGCTATAAAATTGAAAAACAGCCGTAATTTTGCAGTCATATTGATAGCAGCAGTGCTGCTGATGTGTTCTTTTGGCATGGTGGCAGCCTATCCGGTATTTGCAGACGTGATGGAGCCGGAATTGACAGGACAGATTTCATCCGAGCACGTGGAGTATGCGATGGATGAGATGGTTCGGGGAGGATATTATCTGTATAATGAAATTACGGAAGAGATGGACCAGAACAGGGTGATGCAGCTTTATGGGACAGATAAGTTCTTCTTGATGCGTAAGTATATAGATTATGAGGCATTTTCTTCTAATGGTGAAAAAATGCTTAATAGAAGCAGTGAAGTGACAGCCAAAGTTTTGCAGCAGGAATATACGAGTTATGGGCTTCGGGCGGTTTTTTCATATGACTCCGAAGGACGGATGAAGGTGGAAGTGGATGGAACCTGTCTGGATGAGGATGAACGGTATCAGTTGGAACAGAGGGCTTATCATTACACGTATGATTTGGATGAAGAAATTGCATATACGCTTGATACGCCGGCTTCTGTGAAGATTGTCTACGCATTTACAGAAGAGAATCTGCAGAAATATATTCAGAACAGGGATGACATGGAGCATGGATATTCACTTATTTTAAGCAATAAAAGCAGATATCTCTATTTTGAATGGATATTTATACTGTTTGTGGCGGGGGCGGCATTATTGATTCCCTGTAATAAAAACTGGAGAATTGAGGAATCCGTGATTTTCAGGGCGCCGTTAGAGGTGGTGCTGCTTGTGTGGGGAATTGCCGCTTCGATGGAGCAGTTTTATGCAACCGTGGTATGGAATACGATAAACCATACACTTGCGGGTATCCTCGCTGAGATGGGTATGCCTGGAAGAATAGACAATGGGGCGGAGAGACTCTTAAATGTGGCGATGTGGTTCTGTGTATTTGCAGTTGTTTATTGGGGGACGACTTGTCTGCGTGCTGTATTTACGATGAAAAAAACATATTGGCAGGAAAGGACTTTATGCGCGCATGTGCTATTCTGGGTCAGAGGCAGAAAAGAAGAGCTTGGTGACCAGGTGAAGCAGGGGGCAGATGAAGCCACAGGATTCTTTCGGAAAATATGGAGAAAATTTTGTAATATTTTCAAAAGAGCCTACGACGGATTAGTCAATCTGGATATACATGCGGAGGCAAACCGCGTCATTTTTAGGATTGTGCTTATTAATTTTATGCTGTTGACCTTTATTAGCTGTTTTTGGTTTTATGGGATTTTTGCACTTTTGATTTATTCGGGGGTGCTGTTTATCCTTCTGAGGAGATATTTCTATGATATTCAGCGGAAATACCAGCTCCTTTTGGAATCCATGAACCTGCTTGCAGAGGGAATACTGGATGCGCCTATTGATGGGGATTTGGGTATTTTTAATCCGATGAAGACAGAAATCCAGAGAATTCAGAAGGGGTTCAAGAAGGCAGTGGAGGAAGAAGTCAAGAGTGAACGGATGAAGACCGAGCTGATTACGAATGTATCTCATGATTTAAAAACTCCGCTGACAGCAATCATTACGTATGTGGATTTATTGAAATCTGAGGAGGATCCGCAGAAGAGGAAAGAATATCTGGCAGTTCTAGAGCGTAAGTCTCAGCGTCTGAAGGTTCTGATAGAGGATTTGTTTGAAATCAGCAAGGCCGCCAGCCGCAATGTAACGATGAATTTTATGCGGGCTGATATCGTGGAGCTTTTAAAGCAGGTAGAACTGGAAAACAGCAGCCGGATTCGGGAAGCCGGACTGGATTTTCGGTGGAGCCTGCCGGAAGAGAAGGTGGTTATGCTTCTGGACAGCCAGAAGACATACCGTATTTTTGAAAATTTAATTGTGAATATTACAAAATATGCGATGCCGCATACAAGGGTATATATTGAATTGAGGGATGAGGGGAATGAAGTATGGATTTCCATGAAAAATGTATCTGCGGCGGAACTGAACTTTAATGCCGATGAAATTACAGACCGTTTTGTCCGCGGTGATGCGTCGAGAAATACCGAAGGGTCTGGGCTAGGACTGGCGATTGCAAAAAGTTTTACGGAACTGCAGTATGGGACGCTGAAAGTAACGACGGAGGCGGATCTGTTCAAGGTTAATATCTGGATACCGAAGAGAACAGAAGAAGTGGCTGTTGCGGCATCTGTCTGAGAATAGATAAAATTTTGCTTGACATGTGGAGGAAATGAAAGGAAAATAAAGATATAAGTCATGCACAGGCATGATATGACTGAAAGAGGAAGGAGAATAGGTTTTATGCGCTATGAAATTAAAGGCGAGACACTGCCGGTAGTCCTGTGTTATCTGGACGGCGGTGAAAAGATGATTACAGAAAGGGGTTCTATGAGTTGGATGTCTCCGAACATGAAGATGGAGACAACTTCAAACGGGGGAGTTGGAAAGGCAATCGGAAGGATGTTCGCAGGAGAAGCTCTGTTTCAAAATATTTATACGGCACAGGGCGGTCCAGGGATGATTGCATTTGCATCTAGTTTTCCTGGGAAGATCATTTCTTATGATATTGCTCCGGGAAGAGAATTGGTAGTACAGAAGTCCGGATTCCTGGCATCAGAGGCAGGGGTGGAGCTGTCAGTATTCTTCCAGAAGAAGGTGGGAGCAGGATTGTTCGGAGGGGAAGGATTTATTATGCAGCGTCTGTCCGGACAGGGAACCGTATTTTTGGAATTTGACGGGCATATTATAGAATACGATTTGGAGGCAGGGCAGCAGATTGTGGTGGATACCGGATATCTTGCAGCAATGGAGTCCACCTGTCATATTGACATCAAGTCTGTGCCGGGAGTGAAAAATATGGTCTTTGGCGGGGAAGGACTCTTCAATACCATTATTAGCGGTCCGGGGCATATCTGGCTGCAGACTATGCCGATTTCTAATGTGGCAGGAGAAATTGCGAGATTTATACCATCGAAATAAAAGATTGTTTGGAAATCAATAGAATGGAACCATCTCTTGGATAGGATACTTCAAGAGGTGGTTCCTCTTTTGATTTTAGGAAAGTGTATCTGGCGTGGAAGGATAAAATGGCGCAAGAGCCGGCTGCTGTTTGACACAAACGCAAGTGAATAATGGATTGTGAAACAGGAGCAGATAGGGTATAATATGGAAAACAGGCTAAATGGAGGTGTGACGATGAAAAGACCATTGCCAGTGGGTGTTGAAAATTTTAAAGATATAGTGGAATCAGGATATTACTATGTAGATAAAACGATGTTTATAAAAGAATTGTTGGATATGAAAGGAAAAGTGAACCTGTTCACCAGACCAAGACGATTTGGAAAAACTTTGAATTTAAGCATGTTTAGGTATTTCTTTGAAGATACTGGAAATATGGAGAAAAACAAGCAGAATAAAGAACTCTTTCAGGGAATGAAGATTATGGATGCCGGAGAAAAATACACTAGTCAGATGGGAAGGTATCCGGTCATAAACCTGACGTTGAAATCAGCGAAGCAGGAAGACTTTGAGAAGGCTTACTATACGATGAGGGTTGAGATAGCATCTGAGTTTGACAGACATAGAGATGTAATCGAAAAGGGACAAGAAAAACTTACCCAAAAAGAGTATGAACAATATATGCAAATTTCAGATGAAGAAGCAGATGAAATGCAAATCAGGAGTTCGTTAAAATTGTTTAGCAAATGTATGTATAAAATTACAGGTATGAATACCGTGATTCTGATTGACGAATATGATGTGCCTTTGGAAAATTCTTATTTTAGAGGATTCTATGAGATGATGGTGTTTTTTATCCGCTCATTATTTGAAGCTGCACTGAAAACAAATGAATATCTGCAGTTTGCTGTTATTACCGGGTGCTTAAGAATTTTAAAGGAAAGTATTTTTACTGGTTTGAATCATTTAAAAATGATTTCAATACTAGACCGGCGCTACAGCGAGCATTTTGGCTTTACCGAATCAGAAGTGCTGCAGATGATGGAGTACTATGGTGTTGAAAGCCGCTTTTCCACTATGAAAGAATGGTATGATGGCTATATGTTTGGTGATTCTCAAGTTTATAATCCGTGGAGTGTGATTAATTTTATGTATGATCTGTATGCGAAGATTGATGCATTTCCACGTCCGTATTGGATTAATACCAGTTCGAATGATATTATTAAAGATTTGATTCTTCGTGCAGACAGGGAGACAAAAGGCCAGATTGAAACACTTTTGAGAGGGGAAACTCTGGATATACAGGTACGCGAAGAGGTTACTTATGGAGATATGCACAGTAATGGTGAAAATTTGTGGAACTTTCTTTATTTTACTGGATATTTGACAAAGGAAAGTGAATTTTTTAAAGAGTCAGTAATTTTTTTGCGTGCGCGTATCCCTAATATAGAGGTAAAAACAATTTATCAAAATACAATTCTAAATTGGATGAAGGGAATCATGAAAAAGGAAGATTTTCATGATTTATATCGTGCCATGGAAGATGGCAGTGCAGATAAAATGAAAGATATCTTAGACAGCCAGCTTTTTGGGACAATTAGTTTTTATGACAGCGCGGAAAACTTTTATCATGGTTTCCTTGTGGGGATACTAAGTCAGAGCGAAAATTATGAGGTGAAGTCTAACAGGGAGTCTGGTAACGGGCGTTCTGATATTATGATAAAAAGTCCCTCTTTGCGTGGCAGGTCATTTATAGTGGAAGTAAAAGTTTCAGATTGTATTGATGATTTGGAAACGGATGCTGAAAAAGCATTACAGCAAGTTTATGATAAAAAATATATGGAAGAACTGCGTGCAGAAGGATATAAAAAAATTGATTGCTACGGGATATCTTTCTTCAGGAAAGATTGTGAAGTACGGTTTGGGAATATTTAGTAAAGGGATAGAGATAATGAAAAAAATTGATAAAACAAAGTTGGTATTGGTGGTTGCGTCGTTAGTGATGATGATTCTTTCTATGACGGTTCTTTCAAAGGTAACAAGTGACCCAGAAAATCATAAAAAAACGATAGAAGCATTGGATGAGAAGAAAACAGATGTCTTAAAATTGGCAGCCTCTACAGCAGCAGCCTCTACAGCAATTGCAGCAATTCCGGGAGATGCAACAACGCCTGTGGCGAATGAACTGGCGGATTTGACTTCGTACTTTTTGATTATTTTGATGGTTATCTTTTTGGAGAAATATTTGGTTACACTTACAGGATATGCAGCATTTTTTATAATAATTCCGGTAGCATGTATCTTATTTGTGGTTGGGGTATGTCTAAATGGAAGAATTTTAAAGGCGTTGGCAGTGAAAACGGCCGTTTTCGGGCTTGTCATATTTATGGTTATTCCGCTAAGTATGAATATTTCTGCAAAGATAGAAGAAACATATGAGTCGACGATGGAAACGACAGTGAAGGAAGCGCAGGATATAACGGATGAAATAAATAATAACACAGATTCAGAGGGGAACTTTTTTGACAAGTTTGCATCGAAACTCAAAGATGGCGTGTCGGGATTGATGGAAAAAGGGGAAGAGCTTTTGAACCATTTTATTGAGGTGGTAGCTGTGATGATGGTGACATCCTGCCTGATTCCGATTGTTGTGCTGATGTTTATGATCTGGCTTGTTCGGATATTATTTGGAGTACAGATAAATGTGCCGAAAGACTTGCCGGACAGATTTAAGAAAACGAATAAATAGTTTAACTCAAACTATGAATCTGGTAATGAACATTCTGAAGATTATGATAAAAGGCTCTTCTCTTTATCTTGCTAGCATCTTCATCTTTTAAATAGACATACATTCAAATCCCTCCGCATACATTGTAAAAACAATGTTTGCAGGGGGATTTTCTTGAAAGATTATATCGAGGAACGAGCCGTAGAAATCGCCAATTATATCATAGAAAGCAACTCCACTGTACGGCAGACGGCAAAAAAATTTGGAATTAGTAAAAGTACTGTACATAAGGATGTAACCGAGCGTCTCCTCCAGATTAACCCGGCACTTGCCGCGCAGGCTCGCAAGGTATTAGACACAAACAAATCCGAACGGCACATTCGGGGCGGACTTGCTACCAGAGAAAAATATCTGCATCTGGCATGATGCATATAAACATTCACGACATAAAGACAGAAGGAGGAAAAATAATATGGTGGAAAAGCTGAATGGAGCGCCGGAAGCATATGCAGAGATAGCAGGCACACAAGAGTATCCGGAAGTCCACGGGAGAGTTAATTTTTATGATGTGTACGGCGGTACAATATTGATGGCGGAAATCTATGGTTTGCCGGATGAGGCGAGCGGGGAGGATGGGCAGTTCTTTGGATTTCATATTCACGAGGGCAGTGCATGTTCAGGGGATGCGTTCGATTTGCTGAAGGATACCGGGGAGCATTATAATCCAGAGGGAAAGGAACATCCGGAGCATGCAGGGGATCTGCCGCCGCTTTTATCTACCCGCGGGGCTGCGTGGATGGCAGTATATACAGGAAGAATCCACCCGGAGGATGTGATTGGAAAAACAGTAGTGATTCATCTGAACCCCGATGATATGCATTCACAGCCGTCGGGGGATAGTGGTACAAAAATTGCATGTGGGGAAATTCGAGAGTGGATGGTACGTCCGGAATTTGATGAGAAAGAGAAATAGAGGAAAAAATCAGGTTTTGACAGATGTTTATCAAAACCTGATTTTTTATCTGTTTTTGAAACTATTTTCTTTAAAGCCCAAAACGTCCAGAACTAAGCCATTCAGCAGCCATATCTATTTTGAAAAGTATTTTTCTTTAATCAGTGGGATTGGCATTTCCTGTCCGGTCCACAGCTTAAAAGATTCCGCCCCTTGGTACATGAGCATATATAAACCGTTGAATGTGTCACATCCGGCTTCACGGGCGAGTTTTAAAAGCAGAGTTTCTTTAGGGTTATAAATCACATCGGATACCACCAGATTCTTATGGAACATGGAGGAATCTGTGATGATAGAGCGGTCTGCATTCGGCAGCATGCCGACAGAAGTGCCATTTGTAAGGATAGCGCTGCCGGCGATTTCACGGCGGAGTACGGATTCATCGTCAAAATCATATAGACGTACTTTACAATCTGTGCGCTCATTCAGATCTGCCACGATTTTTTCGGCCCGCGGGAAAAATTCATCATGGATGCTGAATACGGAAATCTCAGACAAACCGTCCAATGCGGCTTGTACCAGGATAGCGGTGGCAGCGCCGCCGGCCCCCAGCAGAGTCATTTTTTTGCCAATCAAATCATGCCCGGCATCTTTTGCGGCTCGCATATAGCCAATACCGTCCGTAGTATATCCGGTCAATACGCCGTTGTCATTGACGACTGTATTGACTGCGCCGGCAATCTCTGAGGCAAGGGAGAGTTTATCGCAGAGACTGCACATCAGGTTTTTGTCAGGCATAGTCAGATTGAACCCGCGTACATCTAATGTGCGAAGTCCCTCCACGGCGGTTTCCAATTTATCGGTTCCCACATCAAATGCGAGATAGACGTAATCCAACCCTAATTGTTGAAATGCTTCGTTGTGCATCATGGGAGAGATGCTATGTGCAACTGGGCTTCCTAAAAGTCCGGTTAATTTTGTGTGTCCTGTAATCTGATTCATGTTCTCGTGCTCCTTTAGTATAAATTCAAATAGATTTCTATATTTCTATACTTTAAAGTGAAAAAGTGTTCTTGTCAACCTTTTGTGTATATTTTGTTTTTACGAAATTGCATATTAAAAAACTCAAAAAAACTGCGGTAAAATCTTTTAAATTGAAAAACTTTCCTGTATAATAGAATGGATTTTATACAATGAAACAGATACGAAGATTGAAAGAAAGGTACAGATTTTTTATGGATATTAATCAGAAACTGACAGAAGAACTGGATGTGAAGCTCTGGCAGGTGGAAGCCGCGGTGAAGCTGATTGATGAGGGGAATACGATTCCATTTATTTCACGATACCGGAAGGAAGTTACAGGCTCTTTAAATGATGAGCAGCTTCGGAAGCTGCATGAGCGGCTGATGTATCTGCGTAATCTGGAAGAAAAGAAAGAACAGGTATTATCCAGTATAGAGGAACAGGGCAAATTGACGGCGGAATTGAAATCTCAAATCCTGGCGGCAGAGACATTAGTAGTGGTGGAAGATTTATACCGTCCCTATCGTCCGAAGCGGCGTACCCGTGCAACCGTGGCGAAGGAAAAAGGTTTGGAACCTTTGGCAGCCCTCATTACCTTGCAGCAGACGAAGGAGCCTTTGGAGGAGACGGCAAAAGCTTATTTATCCGAGGAGAAAGACGTAAAGACTGTTGAGGCGGCCATTGCCGGAGCCCAGGATATCATTGCGGAATCTATTTCTGATGAGGCGGATTACCGAAGCTGGATTCGGAATGCGACCACACGGAAGGGCAAAGTGATTTCCACGGCAAAGGATTCGAAAGCAGAGTCTGTTTATGAAATGTATTATGAATTTGAAGAACCCGTGGCCAAGATGGCAGGGCATCGGATTCTGGCTCTGAACCGGGGGGAAAAAGAGAAGTTCCTGAACGTGAAAGTGGAAGCTCCGGAAGAGGATATCCTGCGTTATCTGGAAAAGAAAGTCATCCATAAAGATAACCCATATACAACACCGGTATTGAAGGCAGCAGTAGAGGACAGTTATAAGCGTCTTATCGGACCTGCCATTGAGCGGGAAATCCGCAGCGAACTGACAGAGAAGGCAGAGGACGGGGCGATTGAAGTTTTCGGAAAAAACCTGCATCAGCTTCTGATGCAGCCGCCGATTGCAGGACAAGTGGTACTGGGATGGGATCCGGCGTTCCGTACCGGATGCAAGCTGGCTGTGGTGGATGCAACGGGGAAGGTTTTAGGCACGACGGTCATTTACCCTACAGCGCCTACGACACCGGCAAAAATTAAGGCATCTAAAGATTTGCTGAAAAAAATTATTACGAAATATCATATCACATTGATTTCTCTGGGGAATGGTACCGCTTCCAGAGAGTCCGAACAGTTTATTGTGGAACTTCTAAAAGAGATTCCGGAGAAGGTGCAGTATGTCATCGTAAATGAAGCCGGGGCTTCTGTTTATTCTGCAAGTAAACTTGCAACAGAAGAGTTTCCAAAGTTTGATGTGGGGCAGAGAAGTGCGGCTTCCATTGCAAGAAGGCTGCAGGACCCGTTGGCAGAGCTGGTGAAGATTGATCCGAAATCTATTGGTGTAGGGCAGTATCAGCATGATATGAATCAGAAAAAACTGGGAGAATCTTTGACTGGCGTGGTTGAGGACTGTGTAAATAAAGTTGGTGTGGATCTGAATACAGCATCTGCTCCGCTTCTGGCTTATATTTCAGGTATCAGCAGTACTTTGGCAAAAAATATTGTCACATACAGGGAAGAAAACGGAAGATTCACGGATCGGAGAAAGCTTTTGAAAGTTGCCAAGTTAGGGCCAAAAGCATTTGAACAATGTGCCGGATTTATGCGGATTCAGGGTGGGGATAATCCTCTGGATGCCACAGGTGTCCATCCGGAATCGTATGAGGCGGCCGAAAAACTGCTGAAAAAACAGGGATTTCAGCCGGAGGATATTATAGGTGGTAAGTTGGTGGGATTATCTCTGACCATTAAGGATTATAAAAAACTGGCGGAAGAACTGGGTATCGGAGAGATTACACTGCGTGACATTGTCAAAGAATTGGAAAAGCCTGCACGTGACCCTCGTGAGGAAATGCCGAAGCCGATTCTCCGGACGGATGTGCTGGAGATGAAGGACCTAAAAGAAGACATGGTTTTGAAAGGTACGGTCAGAAATGTTATTGATTTCGGTGTATTTGTAGATATAGGGGTACATCAGGATGGATTAGTACACATTTCACAGATTACAGACAAGTTTATCAAGCATCCATTGGAAGTAGTGAGCGTGGGTGATATTGTAGATGTTAAAGTGATGAGTGTGGATTTGAAGAAAAAGAGGATTCAGTTGACTATGCGGGGTTTTTGACTTTCACGGGACTTTATACAAATAAAGTGTTGAAGTGTCGAAGAGACGGGATGCGATATTGATCCGGGAAATAAAGAAGGATACGAGAGGAGAAGTGAAAAAAAGATGGAAATGATTAGTTCGGTAATTGAAGCGGTAGATAAGTTTGTGTGGGACTGGTGGATGATCATTTTGCTGCTTGGAACCCATGTATTTTTGACAATCAGGACAGGATTTATTCAGAGAAAGACGATTTCCAAGGGAATCAAGCTTTCGGTTGCAAAGGACCCTGATGCAGAAGGAGAGGTTAGCCAGTTCGGAGCATTATCCACGGCGCTTGCATCCACCATTGGAACCGGAAATATTATCGGTGTAGGAACTGCTATTGCGCTGGGAGGACCGGGCGCAGTTCTGTGGTGCTGGCTGACGGGTGTATTTGGAATTGCGACAAAGTATGGGGAATCCCTGATTGCGGTAAAGTATCGTGTGAAGACTGAGGATGGAAGAATGCAGGGCGGTGCAATGTATGCTCTGGAACGTGGCCTAAATATGAAATGGCTTGGGGTTATTTTTGCAGTATTCGCGGGATTTGCATCTTTTGGAATCGGATGTGCGACCCAGGTCAATGCGATTGCGACAGTTTGTAAGGAAAATTTGAATATTCCGGAATGGGTGGTAGGAATTGTTGTTGCGGCGCTTACTGCGGTTGTTATTTTTGGCGGAATTAAAAGTATTGCAAGAGTCTGTGAAAGACTGGTTCCGTTTATGGCATTCTTTTATGTGATTGGATGTATCATCATTCTTTGTATCAATTATGATTTTATTATTCCTGCAATCCAGACAATCTTTAAGCTGGCGTTCACTCCAGGAGCAGCGGCAGGCGGTCTGGTAGGTGGCGGTATTAAGATTGCTATCCAGTACGGGGTTGCTAGGGGATTGTTTTCTAATGAATCAGGTATGGGTTCTGCCCCGATTGCAGCAGCAGCGGCACAGACAAGGAATCCTGTCCGTCAGGCGTTGGTTTCCTCCACAGGAACTTTTTGGGATACAGTCGTTGTTTGTCTTATGACAGGGCTGGTGCTTGTAACTACGATTATGAAGAACCCGACCATTAATGCAAATGAAATTGATAATGGCGGTGTATTGACCTCTATGGCATTTGCTCAGATTCCATATTTGGGACCAGTTATTCTGGTTGTAGGAATTATCTCCTTTGCGTATTCTACGATTTTAGGATGGGCTTATTATGGGGAACGAAGTGTGGAATATTTTGCAGGTAAGAAGGGCTTGATTCCTTACCGTGTGTTGTATATTGTGGTTGCGGCTGTTGCGCCTGTTTTGGCATTGGACCTGGTATGGACAGTTGCAGATATTCTGAATGCACTGATGGCGATTCCGAACCTGGTTGCAGTGCTCTTGTTATCGCCGGTCATCGTCAGTGAGACGAAGAAGTATATCAATAACCTGGATGCAAAGGACGATACGTCGATTCCGGTAGTCAAGACAGGAATTGGGGAAAAGTGAGTAGAAGACAATGATTGCGATTATAGATTATGATGCGGGTAATATTAAAAGTGTAGAAAAGGCTTTGCTCCTTTTGGGGCAGGAGGTTAAGATTACAGACCAGGCAGAGGAAATCCTGACAGCAGATAAGGTGGTGCTTCCGGGAGTGGGCGCTTTTGGTGATGCAATGAGCAATCTGAACCGCCGGGGACTGGTCTCTGTGATTCAGGAAACAGCACAGAAAGGGACGCCGTTTCTGGGAATCTGTCTGGGATTGCAGCTCTTGTTTGAGAGGAGTGATGAAGCGCCTGGTGTCTCAGGTTTAGGAATCCTGCCAGGTGAGATTTTGCGTATTCCTGCAAATGAGGATTTGAAAATTCCCCATATGGGATGGAATTCCCTGCATTTGGAGCATGAGGGAAGGCTGTTTCGCAATGTGCCGGAACAGTTATATGTGTATTTCGTGCATTCCTATTATTTGAAAGCAAGGGAAGAGGAGATTGTGAAAGCATCGACGGAGTATGGTGTACATATCCATGCATCAGTGGAAAAGGGAAATGTATTTGCCTGTCAGTTCCACCCGGAGAAGAGCAGTGATGTGGGGCTGCAGATATTAAAAAATTTTGTGGAGCTGGAGAAATAAGAACATGCATACAAAGAGGATCATCCCCTGTCTGGACGTGAATGCAGGACGGGTGGTAAAAGGCGTAAATTTTGTGGATTTAAAGGATGCCGGGGACCCGGTGGAGATTGCAAAGGCTTATGATAAGGCCGGAGCTGACGAACTGGTATTTTTGGATATTACCGCGTCTTCTGATAATCGGAAGACGGTCGTAGACATGGTGCGCAAAGTAGCGGAATGTGTATTTATCCCGTTTACGGTGGGCGGCGGAATTCGGACAGTGGAAGATTTTCGGGCTCTGCTGCGGGAGGGGGCGGATAAGATTTCTATCAATTCTTCTGCGATTAATACTCCTGAATTGGTGCACGATGCTGCGGAAAAATTTGGAAGCCAGTGTGTGGTTGTAGCAATAGATGCGAAAAAAAGGGCGGACGGAAGCGGTTGGAATATCTATAAAAACGGAGGACGTATCGATGTTGGAATCGATGCGGTAGAATGGGCGAAGAGGGTTGAACATCTGGGAGCCGGTGAGATTCTTCTGACCAGTATGGATTGTGACGGTACAAAAGCTGGCTATGATCTGGAACTGACCCGTGCTATTGCTGAGAGTATATCGATTCCGGTGATTGCATCCGGCGGCGCGGGAACAAAGAAGCATTTTAGAGAAGCTCTGACGGAAGGAAAAGCGGATGCGGCGTTGGCTGCGTCTCTGTTCCACTATAAAGAATTGGAAATACGGGAAGTGAAAGAGTATCTTCAGCAAGAAGGAATTTCTGTACGGTTGTAGGTAAAGGTCTTGAATCTCAGATAAGAAAGATTTGGCTTTGGTTTATTTAGAAAGAAGAGAGATATATACGAAAAGGAGTAGAGGAAGATGGCGGGAATCAATGGAGACTGGTATGAGGCATTAAAAGAAGAATTTGGAAAACCTTACTATAAAGAATTGTTTCAAAAGGTTAAAGAGGAATACCATACAAGACTGATTTTTCCACCGGCAGATGATATTTTTAATGCGTTTCATCTGACTCCTTTAAAAGAGGTAAAAGTAGTGATTCTTGGGCAGGACCCTTATCATAATCACGGACAGGCCCATGGATTGTGTTTTTCTGTTCAAAAAGGGGTTGCTGTGCCTCCTTCTCTTGATAATATTTATAAGGAGCTGCATGATGATCTGGGATGTACCATACCGAATCATGGATGCCTGACAAAATGGGCCGAACAGGGCGTATTGATGCTGAATACAGTGCTGACCGTACGGGCACATCAGGCGAATTCCCACCGTGGGATAGGCTGGGAGGAATTTACAGATGCGGCGATTCTGGCATTGAATGCACAGGACAGGCCGATTGTATATATTTTGTGGGGAAGCCCGGCGCAGAGGAAAGCCAGGATGTTGAACAATCCAAAGCATTTGATTTTAAAAGCGCCTCATCCAAGCCCGCTCTCGGCTTCACGCGGATTCTTTGGGAGCAGGCCGTTCAGCCAGACGAATGCATTTTTGGAGTCTCATGGCCTGGAGCCGGTGGATTGGCAGATTGAGTAAAATTTAAAGTGTTTTAGGACAGCTTTGTGCGATTCCGGTGTGAATTGTGCAGAGCTGTTTTTTATCTTTCAGGATATCATTTACTGCAGTTCTGCTGTATTACAAACGAAAGAAGTTGTGTTTGACTTCCTAATAATTCTGTTAGGAAGATTTTTGTTTGTGTATTTTATTAAAATTGGAATTGGATATACCAGATGCCAAACGACGAAAAAGAAAGCAGAATGAAAAAATATTATGAGAAATGTATAAAATAATGAGAAATATTCTATTAAATTTGACAAAACAAATGAAGAATATTATAATGTAAAAATAAATCTAAAATCTGGAACGACCAGATTTTGGATTCGTTGAAAGTGGATTTTCAGAAGAATGAGGGCAGTATAATGTATTGTATGAAAAAGATATGAGACTTGCCTGCTTTTGAAATCGCTTTGCAGATTGGTAGCAAATGAGAGAGGAGGAATTGTAAGATGTTGTTTCAGATTTATGGTGATGGTGCGGGCTGGCAGCTTTTAGGGTGGGTTTTGGTGTTCGTCGGCTTAGTGTTGGCCAATGAATTTGCCAGACGCACGAAGAAGGGGGGAATCATTTGTTTCCTGATTCTTCCGGCAGTTTTAACGGTGTATTTTATTGCAATCTATATAGGGGCGGCTATGCAGGCGGAATGGGCATTGACGAATCCGACCTATACACACATGAATAGTTGGTTCCATTATGCGAAGCTGTATGCGGCAACAGCAGGATGTATAGGATTTATGATGCTGAAGTACAAGTGGGGGATTGGAAAGACGGAGTGGTTCAAAGTATTTCCATTCTTGATTGTGGCAATCAATATTTTGATTGCTGTGGCAAGCGATTTTGAGTCCGGTATCCGAGGCGCTATGGCTCTTGCGGAGAACGGAAGCCGTTGGTGGCTGTCCTCTGAAAATGTTTGGCTTTACGGAGGATGGTGGAATTGGGTAAACGGAATCGCGGGAATTTTGAATATCCTTTGTATGACAGGATGGTGGGGAATCTATTCTTCAAAAAAGAAGGATGATATGTTGTGGCCGGATATGACATGGTGTTTTATCATTGCATATGATCTTTGGAATTTTGAATACACTTATAACAATCTTCCGACCCATGCATGGTATTGCGGGCTTGCACTGCTCTTAGCTCCTACGTTTGCAAATGCCTTGTGGAATAAGGGGGGCTGGATACAGAACCGTGCCAATACACTGGCCTTATGGTGTATGTTTGCGCAGGTATTCCCGTTGTTCCAGGATGCCAGCAGATTTACGACCATCCCGGTAGTTTATGCGGACGGATTTATGGATGCAGCAACCAGGCCGGCTTCGGCAGACCCTGTCATGCAGGGGGTAGTGGCAATTCTGGCTCTGGCGGCAAATGTAATCGTATTAGGTGTAATCGTCAAGCGCTCCATCGAACAGAAGAAGAATCCATATAAAAATGAGATTTTTACAGACCAGAGAGATTTCCGTTTGGCTATGGAGAGGGCGGAAGAACAATAGATACAATATATCCTTTGCAGCAAAATCAGCGGCAGGCATTCTTTATATTGGGATGCCTGCCGTATTTTTGATGTAGATATGTAGGATTATGCTCCTCTGATTGCTGCGGGAGATTATTCATAATAAATCTGGTGTTTTCCATTGATACACTCTTCCATGGAATATTGAATCCATTGTATTGCACCATCTGTATTGCGGTCGCGGATGTAACTCCACAGTTTGTAATTACTTTCATACAATGTATCAATGCCGTATAGATCAATAAAGCGTTCCCACATCGTGAAGATGGGCGCGCGAAATGACTGGAAGATTAAAGGAATCAGTGTATTTTGTGACAACAGAGCAAATTCATGTTGGAATTCAAAAGCGGCTGTAATCGCTTCATCTGTGGAATCAGCCTCACGGATTTGTTCGATTTTTTCATAAAGCAGTTGGATATCGTCATCAGAAATCCGGTCAATGCATAATTGTGCAGCCAGTGTGTCAAGTGCAATACGGACTTCAAATATGGAGCGGATTTCTTCGTTTCGGATACGCCCGCCGTTATATTGCATAATGGAAAGCAGGGTATCAATGGTCCCTTTGCGGCGGTAATCTGCCACATAGGTGCCGCTTCGTGGCTTTACCGTGAGAAACCCTTTCCGTTCCAAATCGGAAATTCCTCCATTTACGACCGCGCGGCTTACCTGCATCATTTCTGCAAGCTGGCGCTCCGGAGGCAGTTTTTCTCCGATTTTTAATTTGCCGGAAAGAATCATGTGCTCCAACTGTTGTATAAAAAGCTCCCGCAGGGAAGGGGAGGAGATTTTTTGAAATTCCATGGACTCTCCTTTTAGATAAATCTGTAAAATAATCCGCAAATATTTATAAAGGATTAGGATAAACAGTTCTGTTTTTGAATTTTTGATATCTTTGAAAATTATAGCTAAATTGACGGTAATTGTCAAACTGTTGTGAAGAACGCTGCTGTGATATAAAGTGAAAAATATCTTTGACGATATTACAATAAAGGTTTTATATTCTGTCCGTATTGTGATAAAATAGTATCAACATCAAGGGAAGGAGCGTATATTATGCCTACGACATATGCACACTATAAATTTGGAAGAGACGTAATGGGAGCGCTGCCGAAACAGCTTCAAAAAACAATAAAAAGCAGCCGGGAGTTATTTGATATTGGACTGCATGGCCCAGATATCTTCTTTTATTATAAAGTATTGACGCAGAATCATGTAAATATGACAGGATATGAACTTCATGACCAGTCTGCGCAGGCATTCTTCCTTCATTCGGCTGAGGTCATCGGGAAGTTGCATAACAAGGAGGCTGCTCAGGCGTATATCTATGGGTTTATCTGTCATTTTGCACTGGACAGTGAATGTCATAAATATATAGAAAAGATGATACAGGTCAGTGGAATCAGTCATTCTGAGATTGAAATGGAGTTTGACAGGATGCTCCTGTCAGAGGATCAGATTGAACCGGTTTCTTATCTGGCCACGAACCATATTAAGCCCACGGAGAAAAACGCCTCGGTGATTGCGTCATTTTTTGACGATGTTACAGCAGGAGAAGTGAAAAAGGCTCTCTCGTCGATGATCAGCATCCATAAGCTGCTTTTGGCGCCGAATCCGGGGAAAAGAAAATTTTTATTTGGGGCAATGAGGCTGTCAGGGCAGTATAAATCCAAGCATGGTATGGTTATGAGTTTGGAATCCAACCCGGCCTGCCGGGATTATTGCCGTCTATTGAAGAAACTCTATCAGGGAGCTGTGCCGTTGGCGGCCGGGTTGATTCTAAAATACCAGAAGCTGTTGGATGGCAGCGGAGAACTTCCGTCCAGATTTCAGGAAACTTTTGGACCAGGAGAAAAATGGCAGGATCTGCCGTTGTAAAATCACGGCGGACACGGATTTCTGTTTACGGAAATGGCGGCTTATAGAAATCATATTTCAAAATGAAGAGAGCTGACTCAGTAAATTGATTACGAAAAATGAGGGAGGGACAGGCATGAAGTTTAAAATGACGGCATTGGAAAAGAGATGGGTATTGTATGACGTGGGAAATTCTGCATTTACAATGTTGGTTGCGACAATTTTTCCGATTTATTTTAATTATCTTGCAGAAAATGCGGGGATTTCCGATGTGAATTATCTTGCTTACTGGGGGTATGCTTCTTCAATCTGTACCCTGTTAGTGGCGCTGATGGGGCCGACTTTAGGGGCTGTTGCAGACACGAAGGACTTCAAGAAACGGATTTTTAAGGTTGTATTATTTATAGGTGTGGCAGGCTGTATGATTCTTGGATTTTTATCATCCTGGATATGGTTTCTGGGTGTGTTCATTCTGGCGAAAACAGGTTATTCTGCCAGTCTTGTTTTTTATGATGCTATGCTGACAGATGTGACAGAGCCGGAGCGAATGGATACGGTTTCCTCTCAAGGGTTCGCATGGGGCTATATCGGAAGCTGTATTCCGTTTCTGGCAAGCCTTGGTGTTGTGTTGGGAGGCAGCTCCATTGGGCTGAGCATGCAGTCTTCTATGGTAATCGCATTTTTAATCACAGCGGTATGGTGGCTTCTTTCGGCAGTTCCTCTTCTTGTGTCCTATGAGCAGAAATATTTTGTGGAATCGACAGAGCATGTCATCCGTAATAGTTTCCGGCGTCTTGGAAAGACGTTTATGGATATCAAAAAAGAAAAACATATTTTCATTTTTCTGTTGGCGTTTTTCTTTTATATTGACGGAGTCTACACGATTATTGATATGGCGACGGCTTATGGTCAGGCTTTGGGACTGGACAGTACGGGACTCCTTCTGGCGCTTTTGCTGACGCAGATTGTGGCGTTCCCATCGGTTCTGATTCTCAATCGGGTTGCAAAGAAAGTAAGTCCTACAAAAGTGCTTACCATCTGTATAGTAGCGTACCTGTTTATTTCTTTGTACGCCTATGGGTTGGATACACAGCGGGAATTTTGGATACTTGCAGTTATGGTAGGTTTGTTCCAAGGAACGGTGCAGGCATTGTCACGCTCCTATTTTGGCAAAATCATTCCTGTAGAAAAATCTGGTGAATATTTTGGACTCTATGATATTTGTGGAAAAGGAGCAGCCATCCTTGGTACGACCCTTGTATCAGTTATGAGTCAGCTGACAGGTAAGATGAATGTAGGGGTCAGTGCAATTTCAATTTTGTTTGTTATTGGTCTGCTGTTGTTCCGAAAGGCAGTGAAATTAAATGAGGAAAAGGGCTGATTCTTGTGAAGCACAAAAATTTTAAATACCATCGTATGCAGAAAAGGCGCCAGTGGCGCGTTTTCTGTATAAGAAAAATTCTGCGGATGTGAGTACCTATGAGATGTAGACGCGAATAGAAGAGCTTACAGACTGCACTCGGCAGGTGCAGTCTGTAAGCATCAGAGCATCTAAGAACATGAAATTTTTGTGAATTTTGATTTTTTTCTTGACGGAGAGAAAATATTTTTCTAAAATATTAGGGTAAATGTATAAGGTTTTAATTTTCAAAATCTGAGGGCTTGTACTGGTTTCGACAGGGATCTTGAAGATGGAGAAGCTATCCGCAGGCAGATGCGTCAAATCGCAAACTTAAAATTAAACGCTAACGATAATTTCGAATTAGCTGCAGCCTAATTGCTGCATGTCAGCCCCAGGGGACCCACACCTTGGGTATCTGGCATCAACTATGTGGGAAACGATATCGGCAAAGCTTTGAGCTGATAGGCGTATTATGAAGCTACTGAAACCGTAAGGGTGTTCGTTCCCGTACGGCAGAGGGAATGAAAAAGAACGGACTATGATAGTAGAAGTACATGGGATAGGTTTTTGGACGCGGGTTCGACTCCCGCCAGGTCCATACTTCTATGAAAAGCGGGGGATTTATTTTGCGGAGCAACGTGCCAAGTACACAGTGTTTGACATGTGCATTTGGCAGTTGTTGCGAGAGTCAAGTATTCTGTCCGTTTGCGGCGGGGCTTTAGCTTTTCATTGAAAATTAGATATATGTGATATAGCAAACAGCAGATAGGGAAACATAGCTCAGCTGGGATGAGCGTTCGCCTCACACGCGAGAGGTCATGGGTTCGAGCCCCATTGTTTCCACGCATAAGGCTTGGTTCTGAGAATACCGGAACTGAGCCTTTTTTCGTTGGTTTTAAGGGAAATAACGGGAAAAAAGCGTTTAGAGGAGTAAGTGCATCTAAAGGGTTGGAGTGGGATGTGGCGACAAGTGGGCGGCGACGAAATGGCGACGTTTTTGTAAATGTTGGAGTGGTGGTGATGAGTGAGTCGAGAGTAAAAAACAAGGTGAAATTTGATTGAGCAAACCTGTATTGTATGGTAGAATATAGTTAAAAGAAAAGAGGATGCGAATGAGTGAGATAGAAATAACCAATACACCATATGATGATGTGTTCCGCACTTTGTTGAATGATTGTACTAGCCTGATTCTTCCAGTAATCAATGAGATATTCGGAGAGAATTACACAGGAAAAGAAGAAATCGTTTTTTCGGCAAATGAGCATTTCATGAATCAGCAGGACGGGAACGAGGATAAGAGGACTACGGACAGCAGTTTTAAGATACTTGGAAAAGAGACGAAAAAGTACCATTGGGAATGTCAGAGTACCACGGACAGCAGTATGCTTGTCAGACTATTTGAATACGATACGCAGATTGCCTTGGATGAAGGAAAGATAAGAGGGAATACTCTTACAGTGACATTTCCGCATACTGCGGTACTGTTTCTGCGGTGTACTTCATCTACGCCAGATATAATGAGAATCAAAATGATAACACCGGGCGGTAATGCAGCGTATAATATTCCAGTTATGAAACTAAAAATATATACGATAGAGGAAATCTTCGAGAAAAATCTTTTGTTCTTGATTCCATTCTACATTTTTACTTACGAAAGCAGATTTGAGGAGTATGAGAAAGACGAAACGCAATTTGAAGCATTGAAGCAGGAATATGAGTATATCAAGAATAGACTGGAAGAACTGCAGAACCAAGGCGTAATCAGTGAGTACATATGCCGGACAATCAGAGAGATGTCAAATAAAGTGGTGGGGCATATAGCGTGGAAGTTTGAACACGTTAGGAAAGGAGTGCAATCGGTAATGGGTGGAAAAGTTTTAGAGCATGAAGCAAAGATGATAAGAAATGAAGGGATTCAGCAAGGAAGGAAAGAAGGCAGGAAAGAAGGTAGAAAAGAAGGCAGAGAAGAAGGCATCAGAGGAACCGTTTCAGTATTAAAAGGTATGGGAATACCTTTACAGACTATTCTGGCTGAAATTCAGAAACAGTATAATCTGAGTCCAGAAGTATCTAAGAAATATTTATAAGAAAGTTAGTAGAGAAAATTTTTAAATAGTGATTCTAACAGCAGAGGGATAGTAACCGGGCAGGTTATTATCCCATTTTTAATGGAGTCCACAGGAAAAATATTATTTATCAGAGGAGAATAAAAATGGTGATTTAGGATTGTTTTAGCTGTTGATTGCGGGTATAATATTTATAAAGAGAAGGAGAATGCGAATGATTGAAACAGAGCAAGAGAGAATAAAAAGTGAATATGAAGCGAATCTACTGAAATTACAAGGTTTGCGACCCATTGATGATGAGTTTATGCGTTGCCTTTTCAAAGACAATATTCCGCTGGCAGAATTGGTATTAAGAATCATTACCGGGAAGAAGGATTTGATTATTACGGAGTGCGAGACACAGAAAGATATGAAAAGACTGGCAGGCGCACGTTCCCTTTGTCTGGATGCGTATGGTACAGATTCTACAGGCAAAAAATACGATTTGGAGATTCAGAAGGGAGAAGCAGGCGCTTCACCACACAGGGCAAGGTATCATTCCAGTGTATTGGATATTGAAAATCTAAATGCAGGGCAGGAGTTTGAGGAATTACCGGATACATATATTATCTTTATTATGGATGAAGATATATATGGAAAAGGAGAAGCACTCTATCCAATCGAACGAATCAATCTGGTGACCGGAAAGCCGTTTGAAGATGGTGAGCACATCCTGTATGTGAACGGTGAATACCGGGGAGAGTCTGAAATAGGAATGTTGATGCATGATTTTAACTGTACAGATGCTGATGATATGTATTTGGATTTAATGGCGGAACGTACTCAATATTTAAAAAAGAATCCGAAAGGGGTGAAGAAAATGAGTAAAATTGTTGATGAGATTGCAAAAGACAGGGCAATTAACGCAGTAATTAAAACGTATCGAGAATGTAATGTTGATGATGCCACTATTATTGAAAGGATTATGGACAGATTTCAAATTACCAATGAAGTAGCGGAAGAATATGTATACGAAAAGTGCTTAGCTTAATCGGCAATAGGAAAAATAGTTAAATAGTGATTCTAATAGTGAGGGATAGTAGCCGGAAGGTTATTATCCCTATTTTTATGCGGTCTTTTAGACAGGGATAGGAGAGAAAAATGGAATATCAGGAATTTAAAAGGATGATTACAGAACGTTTACAGGCAATGCTTGGGGATGCAGTGGAGGTTGATATCGATACATACTACAAAAACAATGAAACAAAAATTGAGTCTCTGGTTTTCAAAGAGAAAACACCTGCCAATCCAATCGCTGTTTCACCTGCAGTAAACTTAAAGGATTTATATGAACTGTTTCAGAAGTCTGGAGAGGGCAAAGAGTTTGAAGACTGTCTTTCATTGATTAAACGGTTATATGAAGAGCAGGAACCGAAGACAGTAAAAGTCGTTAGGGATGATTGGGATAGAACCAAAGACAGAGTTTTTATGACACTTGTAAATAAGGCATGGAATGAAGAGTTGATAAGCAGCAGGGGATTGATTTATAAGGAAGTTCTGGATTTAGTAATCATTCCACGGATACTGGTTCAAAAGATATCTCCAGATATGATAGGGACAATGGTAGTTGCAAAGGAAATGCTGCCATTGTGGGGAATTGACGAAGAAACGCTTTGGCAGACAGCAGAATACAATCTGCATCAAGAGATATTCGGGATTAAAAGTATGGAAGAGGCAACTTTGGAAGCCCTAAAAGAAATTGGCTGTAAAAACGACGTATTCAGGCATTCAGGCAATCAGGATGCAGGATTTTTGATACCAGATGAGATTGCAAAAACTCAATATATCATGTCAAATAGAGATAGGAACTTTGGTGCGGCGGCAATGCTGCGTACAGATTTATTGCAGGAATTTGCAGAAGAAAAGGACAGCAGTTTCTTCATCCTGCCAAGCTCAATCCATGAAATTCTGTTGATATTGGATAATGGAAGGTATACAGTTGATGCATTACAGGACATGGTAATATCCGTTAATGAGACAGAGGTTGAAAATATTGATAGATTATCAAATAATGTCTATTATTTTAAGAAAGGAAGCAATTCGGTCCAAATAGCAGAGTAAAATAGTTTTTTTAAATTTTAAATAGAAAAAAATAGAGTGGAGAAGGAGTGGTTTATTTTAACTGCTTCTTCTCTTTTTTGCAATGGAGAAGGATGATTTTATGAAATCTGGAAAAATAGACAATGTTTGTAATCGTTTTGAATGCAGACTGCAGAGAGGTAACTGGTGGGAAACTGGCAATGAATGTTTGAATCTGCATGATATCAATAAACCTCCTCGTTATTACACTGGGACAGAGAAAGAGTGGATTGAGGAAATTACCACATATATCTATTCATATCCGGCAGTATGGGTATCAATATATGAGCAATACCAATTCTTGAGTAAAGAAAATTCTGTATTGCAATTCTATCGCAATGAAGAAGGATATCTGCGGCAGATAGGAATAGATGAGGTTTATTTAAAGGTTACAGGAGAATATGAGTCATTGAGGAGTGAAGTACTGGACCGTATCGGGAAGACGTTGGAAGAAAAAGCAGAAGAACTGTTTTATGCCTATCTGGAATATGCACGGATGGATGCAGAAGGCAAGGCGGTCTGGACTGCACACAGGGAAGAAAATATCAGAAAGCATTTTAATAAGCGAGTATCGGTTACGCTAGTAGAGACTTTAGATGGCTCTGATTTTGCAGGGGACGAGCTGTATTTTGATTTATTAAATAATCTGTACATCATACTTTGAGAAAGAGAGGACAAGGCAATGGCAAATTTAATTCGAACGGAAACGGCGGTAAAGACAAGCATCCTATCATCAGAGGATGGAGCAAGAACATTTAGTATTACTAAAGAAGTAGAGGGCATTGAGGGGGGACACGCTTATTTCATACTGCTATATCCAACCAGAACGGCAGATAATGCTTATATTGAAGATTCCACCAATAATCACCTTCTGAACCATTTGGACGATTTGGGGTTGAAATCTTATACGGTCATCAATCTGTTTTCCAAGGTGACGCAAAGCAGGCTTTCATTGTCCGGATTATCATCGGACGGCGGTAGTATATCTGCTTCCATTGGTAGCAGTCCCATCAAGCAAC
>CANOBT010000009.1 GCA_947564305.1 uncultured Lachnospiraceae bacterium
TCTATGCACCGAAGCGAAAGCAACTGAATAAGCATGGACTGATTCAGGCATTGCAGGATCTGGAAGATGATAAACTGGATATTTTGAGTATATCAATGCCGCCGGGGACGCAAAAGACAACCTTGGAGAAGTTCTTCGCTTCATGGATTATCGGTCGGCATCCGGACGATTTCAGCCTTTTCTTTTCTCACAGTGCTGATATTACAAGAATGTACTATGACGGGGTTCTGGATATCACTACAAATACCACAGAGTATACATGGAATGAGATTTTCCCGGATGTCCATCTGGAAAGCACTAATGCGAAGCGTGAGACGATCAATTTCAATAAATATAAGCCATTTGCTAACCTGCAGTGTACGTCCGTCGGCGCTAAAAATGCCGGTAAGGTTCGTTGTAACAGATATTTGTATTGCGATGACCTGATCGGTGGTATTGAAGAAGCGCTGAATAAGAATACTCTGGATAAATTATGGAGAATCTACGGAACTGACGCTAAACAGCGTAAGATGGACGGTTGTAAGGAAATACATATCGCAACCCGTTGGTCAGTGCATGACGTGATAGGTCGGCTGATTACTATATATGATGGTAATTCCCGTGCAAGATTCATTGCAGTACCAGACATTGATCCGGAAACTGGTGAATCGAACTTTGATTATGATTACAACGGCTTTTCGGTTGAATTCTTCCATGATCAAGAGCTCACTATGGACGAAATCTCTTACAAGTGCCTGTATAAGAATGAGCCGATTGAGCGTGAGGGATTGCTGTATCATGATGATGATATCAGGCGATACCAGTCGCTGCCATTGCGGGAGCCGGATGCAATTATCGGCATTTGTGATACGAAAGATACTGGAACTGACTACATGTTCCTGCCGTGTACACTGGTGTATGGGAATGATTATTACTGTGTGGATTGTATATGTGATGATAACGCAGATTATGGTGTGCAGTATGAGAACTGCGCAAATCTGATTGTCAATAATAAAATGCAGCAGTGCGAGTTTGAGCATAATAATGGCGGCGGCCGTGTTGGTTTCGAGGTAAATAAACTGGTTGAAGAAAAAGGATGGAGCTGCAATATTACATCGAATTTTACTTCTGGGAATAAGGAGACAAAGATCATTGTAAATGCGGATTGGGTGAAAAAGCATGTTCTATTTAAGGACAGGGCAATGTACAAGCCGAAAGACCATTATGGAGTGATGATGTCGTGGCTGCTCAGTTATTCTGTAAAGGGTAAGAATCCTCATGATGACGTGCCCGATGGATGGGCGCAGTTCGCATTGTTTGTTCAGAATAAGATACCGACAGTGGCAAGTATTATTAATAGTCCATATTAAGAGAACTGGAAATTTGGAGGTGGCGATAATGGCATTCTGTAAGCAATGCGGAAAAGAACTTCCCAAAGCATGGAGTACGGATATTTGCATTGATTGTTCAAAAGAGAACATGAGGAAAATATTCAAAGAAAATCCCGAAGTGAAGCAAGCTTTTTTAGAAAGCGTTGAGGAAATGCAAAAGCCGGAAAATATGAAGAAAATGATTGATGATACAGTACGTTTCATGCAAGCAATACAAGCCTTGCAGAAAGGAAAAGGTAGGAGAGGGATATGTTAAAAGCGGCACAATTATATGAGGACGAGCTACAGAAGAAAAATATTGAAGCATGGTATAAATCAGAAAACATATACTGGAACGGTGGCCCTTATGATTCCGTGATCAATTTAAAAGAGGACAATTATGACTGTCATCAATTTGTATCTGTGGACAAAAACAATAACGTTATAGGTTACATATGCTATGAGATTAATTGGGCGGTTATGTCTGCTGGTAGTTTTGGTATTATTAGCTTTGACAAAGGTAATATTGAATTTGCAAGGGATATTTACACAGCAATATGCAATCTCTTTGAGATTTACCACGTGAACCGCATTGCGTGGACATGCTATGTTGACAATCCTGCTATTCGTGGATATCGAAACTTCGTCAAGAAACACGGCGGCCGGGAATGCGCATATTATAGGCAGAATGCAAAGCTTATGGATGGGCGGTTGCATGACAGTGTGGAGTTTGAAATACTGGCAGAGGAATTTAAGAGATGATTTTGTAAAAAAGACACCGGAAAGGGGGATGAGCAACATGGAGATAACAAGAAAAGATATTGTGAACTATCATTTGATTGCACCTATGATAGAACGCAATAAAAGGAAATTAGAGCGATATAAAAATAATGAGCCTTGTGTTGAAGCGGGCAAGGTGTATGGTTCTTCCCCTATGTTTCCGTATGAGCCACGGGGCTTTACGGTCGGCGGTTCAGAACCAGAGGATTACCAGAAGTGGAAAAAGTGGGACGAGAAGTGCCGGTATCTGGAAATACTCATAAAAACGGATATTGAGAGAATGACCAATTTGAAACAGGCTATTGACGAATTGATTGCCGGAATTGATAACCTGGAAGATAAAATGATATTTGAGTATGTCATGGAGGGCAAGTCGCAGGAATGGATTGCAGGTAAATTGCATATGGAACAATCCTGTGTATCCAAAAGAATAAAGAAATATTTACAGAAAGGCGGTAAATAAAATGAATAACCTTAGATTACTTGAAAACGAATTAGTATCAGTGTATGAAACAAGTACAGGAGAGAAAGTTGTATATGGGACAGAATTACATAATGTTTTAAAAGTAAAAAGCAATTATCGTGATTGGATTCGTAATCGTTTGAATGATTGTGAGGCTGTTGAAAATGAAGATTATGAAGCCGCTAAAATTTTAGCGCCTTCAGGACAATCTATGAAAGAGCATATAATCAAGCTGGATACGGCCAAAGAAATGGCAATGCTTGAGCGCAACGAGAAGGGTAAGGAAGTAAGACGGTATTTCATAAGGATTGAGAAAAGATATAAAGAAAATATTATGCCGAAGAATCTTCCGGCAGCATTAAGAGCATATGCAGATGAGGTGGAGCGTCGGCAGATTGCAGAACAGGAAAAAGAGAATCTGCGGAGAGAATTGGATTATAGTAAAGAATGGCTGTCAATTAAGCGTGTTGCAGCAATGAACGGTGTATCATGGAAAACGTTTAATTGGAGAAAGCTGAAAGAAATTGGAGAAGAAATGGGATATGAGGTCAAGAAGATATTTGATGCAAACTATGGTGAGGTAAATACATATCATAAGAACGTCTGGGAGAAAGCATATCCTGAATATGAAATTTAGTGAAATATTCTATCTTTTTGTCGATTTGGGAAAATTGGAATATTTTTCATAATTAGATGTGGTATTATTATAATCGAGAAAAGTGCGAAGTCAAAAATCGCACAATAACGCACGGTAGAGAAGAGGTATCTCGCTTGGTTCATACCCAAGAGACCGCCGGTTCGACCCCGGCTCGTGCAATTGCAACCCTTATAAACACTCTCTCATATAAGGAGCACTGGCTTGATTTAATCTTGTCGGTGCTTTTTATTGTGAAGAAAAGCAGGTGAATTATGAGCAATGTAGAGAAAATAGAATTCCGCTGTAAAGGCTGCGACAAGCTTCTGGCCGTGACAGACGGAAATACGAATATCGTTTGCCCAAGATGCAGTGGAATGAATAAGCTGAACATCAAAACCAGAAATATTTCATTTATCCCCCGTAATATGCGCAACCGAACGACTTCATCCTGTGTGAATTTCAGTAGAAGGTAGGTGATTGCGGTGTCTGAATCTGGAATCACGGTACTGTCAGAAGAGTTAAGAGGCAGGCGCCGCATTTATACAGATGTTGAAAAAATCACGGAAAATAATGTGATTGAGGTATTACAGGACGCAATCCTGATACATGAACAAAACCGGGCGGAAATAGCGTATCTTCTGGCATATGAAAAAGGTGATCAGCCACTAAAGCGTGAAAAGAAGGTCCGCAAAGAGATTGACATCAAAGTGGCCGATAACATTGCAAACCAGATTACCGAGTTCAAGTTAGGCTATGACTGGGGCTCTCCAATCTCATATGTTCAACGTGGGACAAAAGACTTAAGCGGAAACAGTCCAGAGCAGGACGATGATGGAATATCCATGCTCAATGAAATGAATGATGCGGAGGGAGCACCGGCGAAGGACCAGGAAATGGCTCGATATATAGAAGTGGCCGGTATTGGTTTCCAAATGGTGGATATAAAACAGGATTATGAAGGGGATTCAGTTTTCGATTTGCTTACACTGAATCCTCTCTTTACATTCTGCATCTATCGAAACACTGCCCGGCAGCAGAAAATTGCAGGCGTTACCTATCGGACAATTAAGAATGGTGAGAGATATTTCACAGTATATACCAAAGATAGACGCTTCGAGATCCGGAACGCACAGGAGATCATCAACGGTCCGAATCAAATAAATGATAAATGGGGATTCCTCCCGAGAAGCGGTGAAAAAAATCCTATGGAGGCAGTGCCGATTGTAGAATTTATCCGGGCATATGATCGGATGGGATGTTTTGAACGGCAGATATCCGATATGGATGCTTTAAATATAGAAGTATCTGACTTTGTAAATGGTGTGGCGCAGCATGTGCAGGAAGTCTGGTGGGGAAATGATTTCGATTTGCCTGTCAATAAGGAGACCGGTGAAGCGGAAGCTCCAGTGAGTGGTCAATGGCTTATGACAAAGACTACTCAGAGTGGAAAGACTCCAATCGCCAAACCGCTGACCAGTGATGTTGGTTATGATGGTATTCAATCCAATATTCAGAGTAAGCGAAACACGATTCTTCAGAAATGCTATGTTCCGTTGCAGTCAGATCCAGGTGGCGGTTCGACCGGTACGGCCATGAGTATGAGTTCCGGATGGAGTGCCGCAGAAGCATCTGCCTGTAAAAAGGAGCTGATCATCCGCAAAAGCAAGATGGAGATTATTAAGCTTGAACTGGCAGCTATAAAGAAATCGTCAGATATACCGCCAAACAGCCCGTTACTGCAATTGAAGCCATCAGATGTTTACCCGAAGTTCACTCGTCAGAAAACATTTGACCTTGGCACTAAGACAAATTCCATGGTAGCCATGATAAAATCCGGCATTCACGGCCGAATTGCCATGCAGACGGTTGATTTATTCCCAGATGTGGCTCAGGCATGGAATGATAGTAAAGAGCTGATTGAAAAGTTTCAGGAATCACTATTTCAGAAAAAAGAAACTGCGAAATCAGATTGGGGGCAGCAGGATTTGACTGATCAGACCGGTAATTCTCCTATTCTGGATGGAATGACAACTGAAAATCTAAATATTAAGGCAGTAGAGTAATTTATTGTCTTTATATATCGTCAAGGGAATGACGCTAATCACGCACAAGACAAGGGAATGTCTATAATCACGCAACAAAAATGACTCATGTGCAGGGAAGCACCTTAAAAAACGCAGAAAGAAGAGGTATCACAATGAGCGAAAGGAAAAACAGATTAATTCCATTAAACATTCAGTTTTTTGCAGCACCCAGTTCAGATCCAGAATCATCACTGGAACCAGAGCCTAATTCAACCCCGGAGTCGGGCGCAGATCCAACACTGGATCCAGAACCAAGCCCGGAAGAGCAGATTCAGGCGCTTATGGTTGAGAATGCGAAGCTAAAAAAGGCTCAGGAAAAGGCAGCCAGTGAAGCAGCTGACTACAAGAAAAAGTACAATGCTACTTTATCTGAAAAGGAAAAAGCAAGTCTTGAAAAGGCAGAGAAGGAAGCAGAGCGGGAAGCGCAGTATCAGAGCCTGTTGAGGGAAAACCAGATTAACAAACTGGCGAAGAATTTCGTTTTGTTGGGGTACTCTGATGAACAGGCCAATACGGCGGCAGCAGCGCAGTACGATGGAGATACGGAAACATTGTTCAAAATCCAGTCGGATGTACAGCAGGCTCTTGTGAAACAGAAAGAAAATGAATGGTTGAAATCCAGACCGGAACCAAATGCAGGCAATGGTGAGGGCGATGATGGAGCAGATCCGTTCCTTCAGGGATTCAATTCTGTTCAGGGCAACTTTTACACAAAGAAATAGGAAAATTATGGAGGTAGATTATTATGGCAGTTAATTTTGCTTCAAAGTACGAGGCAGTTGTTGACGAAAGATTCAGGCTGGGATGTCTTACAACTCCGCTTGTTAACAATAATTTGAAATGGATTGGGGTTAGGACTGTAAAGGTATTTTCCCGGGATTTGGCAACTCTTAATGATTACAAGACTTCTGGTAGCAATAGATATGGTGATCCGGATGAACTTGGAAACAGTGAACAGGAGATGAGTATCACTCAGGATAAAGCCTTCACATATACGATTGATGCTGCGACTGAGCAGGATACCAATGGTACGATGGAGGCAGCCGCCACACTTGCTGAGAATATTGATAACCTTGCGATTCCGGCTGTAGATACCTACAGATTGGCTGTAATCGTATCAAAAGCGCCGACAAAAGGCAGTGTGACTGGTGAATCTCACATCGTTACAAAAGCGGTTACAAGTAAAAATGCTTATGAGGAATTTCTTGTATGTCAGGAGATTCTTGACAATGATAAGGCACCTCAGGGAGGCAGAATCGCTGTTGTTAGCCCTGGATATCTGAATAAGGTGAAACTGGATGAACATTTTACCAAAGCCGGAGATATGGCTACGACAATGGCAGTCAGAGGATTTGCGGGCGATATTGATGGGGTTCCAACTATTAAGGTACCGGCGGTTTATCTGCCGGAAGGTGTCGATTTCATCATTACCAATCCTATTGCAGTGCCTTCACCTATTAAATTACAGGAGTTCAAGATCAACTATGATGCACCTGGTATTTCTGGTGCGTTGGTTGAGGCTAGACTTCGTTACGATGCATTTGTACTGGATAAGAAAGCGGATGCAATCGCAGTACATAAAAGCGCTGCGGCAGCGTAGGAGGGCATTGGCATGAGTAAAGTGAAAAAAGATGGAATTACGATGGTGGCAAGGGACAAGAATCAGCTTGCCGCCTTTTTAAATAACGGTTGGAAGAAAGTAGCCGAAGAAAAGTCAGCGGATAAGGAGATTTCTGAGGCAGAGTTATCAACACGTGGACGCAAGTCGGCGCAGAAATAAGAATGAGGTGAATGAGGATGGAAGCTTTGATGAATGAAATCTTAGAGGATTTGAAAACAGAGTTATCGCTGACTAAGGAATCAGACATCAACATTCTGTCCTCAAAGGTCAAGAATGCTGTCCGGGAGATTCGCAGGGATAGGGACTACCCGGCGGCATATACGGACGAGATGATTGCTTCGGATTTGGAGATTTATTATTCCAATATTCGGGAACTGGCATTATATGACTTCAATCAATTTGGTGCCGAAGGCCAGACTTCTCATTCAGAGAACAATATCAGCCGGGCATGGAAGAGCCGTTCGGAATGCAAGGCAGGAATTGTGGCAATCGGCAGAGCTATATAATATTAAGAAGATTGTGCGTGGAGAAATCCGCAGGGTGGCGTTCGCTATTGGTGGAGGGCGGAACGTCTTAATTAGAAAAAGGAGCATTGTTATGACAAGAAAAGAAGAATTTATGAGAGACTATGAAGCTGTGAAAGATAAAGCATTGGAAGGAATTACACTTCTAATCAGGATGCCGACGGGAGAAATTGAAACCATTTTGAATCCAAAAGTGGCTGAGAAGGTCGCATACATTGACAAGACCTACAATGATGATTTGGTTCATGCGAACTGTGATAAGATTCAGATTGAAAATTATGGTTTCGACTTTATGGATGATGAAATGGACTTCGGTACAGCGCTTATGAATCTGAAAGCCGGACATAAGGTTTCTCGTAAGGGTTGGAACGGTAAAGGTCAGTATATTGAATTGGCACAAAACATCAGCTATCAGACCGGAAACGCAGAACATGGCACAATTGTGAATTGCAACCATGACGCTATTGGAAACAAGGCGATTGCATTTGTTGGTACGTCTGGAGTGCAGATGGGATGGCTTGCTTCACAGGCTGATATGTTGGCGGAAGATTGGGTAGTTGTGGAATAAATGCTTTTAATAGTGCTCCTTTTGTTGTATAATAGCGGTGGAAGGAGCGTGAAAACATGGAAAATAATATTGATTTATTGGTAAAGATTTTATCTGCTGGTGTTATAGCATCGTTTGTAACAGGTGTATTCTCACTTATAATATCAATTAGAAATAATAGTCGACTTCTCAAGATAGAAAAAATGAAACAGAAATATACCATGGATTCTAAACGATATGAATTGCTGAGTCAATATTTGAATTTGTTGAATGAAAAAGGTGCTTCATTTGAGTATGAAGGAAAGCTGGAGATGACTTTTCAATGTGTCCGAGAGCTTTTCGGATTGAGATTAGACAAGTTCAAATTTTTTGAAAAAGAACATGATGAACATAAATATCTATTTGATAATGCAGAAAATGAAGATATAAAGACAAGGATTGTAAAAATAAATAATGATGTAAGTGAGTATGTAGATAGATTTCGTGAGGTTGATTCCGCAGCAGCGCAGAGTTTGGTTGACTTTATAGATAAAATGACGTTGGGGATAGATGATTTTATTGATTTCTATCTAGAACTAATTAAAAAGAAAATGAATATTATTTTAAGTGGTGAGTAATATGCGTTCACTAAGAAAAAATCAACAATCCCTATGGTACAGCACTTACGCTGAATCAATACCAGTTTATGAAACAGATGAGAATGGAGAAATCCAATATACTGTGATTAACGGCGAAAAGAAACCGATAATCATTGAAAAAAGAGCAGGTTACACAGAACCTGTTCTTTTTTGTGCGAATATTTCGGCGGCAAGGGGCGAAGCTGAAAAAGATATGTTCGGTATTTCAATTGACTACACGAAATCTATCAGCACAACGGACATGGAACTGCCGATTGCGGAGGGTTCGCTTATCTGGCAAGACGCGGAACCAAAACACAAAGCTGACGGAGCGGTTGATGACCTGTCAGCAGATTATAAAGTCGTGGCAATCGCTAAGTCGCTGAATTCAGTAGTTTATGCGGTGAAGTCACTACAGAAAGGATAAAGAAAATGAAGAAATTATTTGTATCGCAGCCTATGAATGGCAAGACAGATGAAGAGATTTTGGCAGTAAGAGAAAAAGCAATCAAGAGTGCGGAGGAAAAATTGGGAGAGTCGGTGGAAGTGATTGATTCATTCTTCCAAAATGCTCCGGCGAATGCAAGACCATTGTGGTTTCTTGGGAAGTCTCTTGAATTGCTATCAACAGCTGACGTGGCATATTTCGCAAAAGGGTGGGAGAATGCCCGTGGCTGTAAGATTGAGAATACCTGTGCTATTGAGTATGGTATTGATGTGGTAGTTGAAGATTATAGGGCAGAATGATGTCTAAGAAAATATCAATCGGCTTATCTGCCAGAGAATTCCGGGAAGCCGCCCGGCAGGTTGAGCAATATAAAAAGGAAATGAACCAGAAAATCAAGGAATTCTGCAAAGTACTATTGCAATATGGAGAAGTAACCGCTATCAAGTATGGTGATCAGTCTCCACTTGGTAAAACACTTACATTTACCACAGAGATATCCCCTACAGCATCCGGATGTAAGGCAATGCTTATCGGTGTCGGCCAGACAAAAGAGTCTGCCGGTGACAGAGGAGCTTCTGCCAATACATTGCTTCTGGTAGAGTTCGGCGCAGGTATTCATCATAATTCCGGTAGCGGCAATCCAAAACAAGGCGATTTTGGAATGGGTGTAGGGACTTTCCCAGGGCAGGAACACGCATTTGATCCCAACGGGTGGTACTATAAAGATGAAGATGATCAATGGCATCATTCCTACGGCGTTAAAGCCACAATGCCAATGTATAATGCTTCAAAGGAAATGCGCCAACGCATTGCGGAGGTGGCGAAGGAGGTATTTGGGAAATGATTGATAAAAGCTCAGAAATCTTCACTCACATACGATATGCAATCCAACCGCTATGCACCAGTGCCAGTCAGACATACCAAGACAGTCCATCAAAGTTTCCTCACGTATTCGTGGACAATCAGGACAATCCTGTGACTGGAACAGATTTGGAGAACAGCGAATGCGCCGTTACGCCAATGGTTGAGATTACTGCCTATACAAAAGATGGGCTATCATCTGCAAAGAAGATTATAGGTCTGGCAGATACCGAAATGCGAAACATGGGATTCACCCGCTTCTTCGGTCCACAGCAGGTAACGAATGTCGCAGACACCAGTATCACAAGGGTAATTGCCCGTTACCGCCGCTTGATTGCCGATGGTGACGAATTATAGAAATCAGTACAGGTAATACAGAATCGGGAAATCCCGGTTCTTTTATTATGGAACAAATTAACATTCGAGTGCCTATGAGCGCCTTTCATCAGATTAAGAAGGAGGGCGTTTATTATGCCAGAAACAACGACAGCTACGGCTAAAGCGTACAATACGATAGGGACAATGTTGGAAATATCGGCAGATGGTACTTCATGGGACAAGATGTGCAAAATAAAATCATTCCCGGCTTTGGGTGGTGCTCCAGAGCAGATTGAAACCACAGACCTTGAGGATGAAGTACAGACCTTTGTTCCTGGTGTTCAGTCTATGGACGCGATGGAATTCACAGCAAACTACACTTATGAGAGTTTCAATGCGGTAAAGGCCAAGGCGAATACCCCGTTATACTACCGGCTGAAACTTGCTAAAAATGCCGGAGTAGCAACCTGGCAGGGGCAGCATGATGTATTTGTGAATGAAGGAGAGGTAAATGGTCTTATCGAAATGACAATTTCCGTATCACCGTCAACAAAGATTAACATTGCCGCTGCAACAGCCTGAACTTAAGCGGATAGCGTGTCACAGCGTTATCCGCTTTTCTGAACAATAAAGTTTAAATTATCAAAATATAAAGGAGAATGTCTTATGAACATCAAAGTAAATGGAAAAGAGTACAATTTGGAATACACATTTGAGGCGGCGCACGACAAGAAATGTGTGGACGTATGTTGGAGTCATTTCAGTGGCGCCAGTATGGTAAAAGATGTTGCATTAAATCAGGTCAATAAGGGGACGTTAGAGCAAACCATGACGATGGATAAACTTATCGGCGTGATGTCTGATATTCCAGGAACAACGCTGTATTTGCTTTACGCCGGTCTGATGGAAAATCATTCTGATGAGATTACCAGTGAAGCTGATGCAAAAGCATGGTATAAGCAGTTCTGCAAAGAAAATCCGGATGATGAAAAAGCTATGGATTCCAATATGCTTCTGGCCATCAAAGAGCAGATGGAGAAAGACGGTTTTTTCAAACGGATCGGGCTGCAGGAGTTTCTGGATCAGAGCCAGACAGAGCAGAAAGCGAAGAAGCAGCCGAAGGCGCCGCAGGACCACAAGACGAAAGCAAAGGCAAAAGCTACAGTGAATCCGTAATGGATGAAATCCTTCCGGCCGCCTTGCAGATGGGAGTCCCGTACAATTTGTTCTGGCATTTGAACCCAAGGAAGTTGGAACCTTTTCGGAAAGCATACAAAGACAAATTGTCACAGGAAGATTATAACGCCTGGAGGCAGGGCGCTTATATCAAACTGGCTGTCGGAAGCATTTTATTTAGTAAGAAATGCAAATATCCGGAGAATCCGTTTAGTCTGGTGGATGAATCCGGAGAACAGAAATCATTGTCAGAGGAAGAAAAGTTTATTCTCTGGATAGATGAATATAACCGGAGATTTGAGGAAAACAATCAGCCGAAATCATGATTAGAACGCCCATGAGCGTCACAAAGAGAAAGAGTGGTGACGCAAAATGGGAGCTGAAATGGATAGATTGGAAATCGCAGTCGAGGCACAGGCGAGCAAAGCGAACCAGCAGTTAGATTTGATGATTAAAAGGCTGAGCAAGGTAGCCTGCACCTTAACGGGAATCGAGGGCAAAGGTTTGTCAGAACTGTCAAGTGGTGTCCGCGATTTCGGAGCTGCCGTAAAAACCATAGATGCGTCCAGGAATGCAGACATTTCCAAGATGGTAAGACAGTTGGGGCGGCTGACAAAAGTTGATTTCTCGTCTCTGAGCAACGTAGCCCGTCCAGTTAAGGACTTTTCCTCTGCAGTGCAATCCCTCACGGGTCTATCGGGAATTTCCGTTCCGAAGTTAGATACAAAGAATGTAAATTCTGTTGTATCGACATTGGAGAAACTGTCTGGTATCAATGTGGATACTGCCAAACTTACTGGAATTATGGAATCCTTTAAGGCACTGGGCGGTTTATCTGAAATAACTATTCCAGAGATTGATGCAAAGAACTTCGGCTCCATGGCGTCCGTAATGGCCAGACTCTCCAAAATCGAACCAGGCTCCCTACCATTAGTAGCGGATGGCCTGGAAAGAGTATCAAAATCACTGATGCTGTTGGGAAGCGTGGATTTTAAAGATTCCGGCATAAACAATGTTGTCAATGCGCTGAACCGGCTTTTTAAGACTGATTTCGGAAAGTTCAAACCAGAGGTATTTGATAATATTACGGGGTCCATCAGTTCACTGGCCGGAATCCCGAATGTATCAAATTCGTTGAACCGTTTTATTTCATCATTGTCCAAACTAGCCAATGCAGGAGATAAGGCAAAGACAGTCGCGGCACAGCTTCCGACTCTGGGAAATGCTCTGCAGAAGACTGTCAATAAGATGGCGAATGCGAAAGATATTTCGGAATCAGTCAATCTGTTTGTGCAGTCTCTTGGTCGTTTGGCAAGTGCGGGCTCTAAAACCGGGCAGACGGCAGCACAGTTGGATGCTTTGTCTGATAAGACGTTGGAATTTTTCAATGCAATGAGGAAAGCGCCGCAGATTAGCGAAAACACGGTCCGCATGACAGAAGCTTTGGCGAAACTAGCCACTGCCGGAGGAAAGATAGGTGTAGCCACAAAGAGTGTATCAGATTCTTTCACGAAATTATCCCAGATAAGCAAAAAAGCATCTGCAATCATCACAGGTGCTTTTGGTAAGATTTCTCAAATAGGAAAGAAAGCGGCCGACGTAATAAAAAGCGCTTTCCAGAAGATTACACATATTGCTGAAAAATCAGCAAGCACTATACAAAACGCTTTTGGGAAAATAACGCAGGGGATGGTAAAGGCCGCCAGTGGAATAAAAAAGGCTGCGAGCGGGATTACCACCGCATTTTCTAAAGTCTCCGGTGCAAGCGGCGGATTGAATACGGCATCATTTAGTCTGGGTACGCTGCTGAAGACTGTTGCAGGCTTTAAGTCTGTAACAGGGCTGTGGAATTTCGGAAAGAGTGCAATTGATTTCGGTTCTGATATTACCGAAGTGGAAAACGTAGTTGATACTGCATTTGGCAGTATGGCAAATATGGCGTATGAGTTCGCTTCTACGGCCACAGAGCAGTTTGGATTGTCAGAGCTGGCGGCAAAACAGTATTCCGGAACCATGATGGCTATGCTGAAATCTTCCGGCGTAGCGCAGGGTGAAGCAGCTAAGATGTCTACCACCATGGCCGGATTAGCCGGAGATATTGCGTCTTTCTACAATATAGATACGGACGAAGCTTTCTATAAACTTCGAGCGGCAATTGCAGGCGAAACAGAGCCGATGAAAGCGCTCGGCGTGAACATGAACATTGTGAACCTGGAAGCCTATGCAATGTCCCAGGGAATCACAAAGGCTTATAAGGATATGACATTGGCGGAGCAGTCGATTCTCCGCTACAACTATCTTCTGGCAAAGACAAGTGATGCACAAGGGGATTTCGCTCGGACTGCCGGAACATGGGCGAACCAGATGCGTTTGCTTAAATTAAACATACAGTCTATTTCTGCGGTAATTGGACAGGGGCTGATAGCGGCAATACTCCCGGCAGTTCAGTTGCTGAATAAGTTCATGTCAAAACTTATGCAGGCAGCGAAAGTATTCCGGGATTTCATGTATGTTCTGACTGGTAAGAAAATAGAAGGGGCATCCAAAGGAGTCGTAAATGATTTGGCCGGAGCAGTAGATTATACGCCCGACCTCTCTGGTATTGGAGATTCAGGCGAGGATGCTGCGGATGGACTCGAAGAGGCGGCTGACAGTGCAAAAAAATTAAAAAAGGCATTATCGGTGCTGCCTTTTGATGAATTGAATCAGTTATCTGCTTCAGCAGAGGATTTAGCCAGTTCAATGCTTGATAAAGCAGGAGTTGATACGGGGTTAGATGATTTAGGCCTTGGCGATATGTCAGATATGTTTGACAGCCTTGGCGAGAAAGATATGATAACCCCGATTAATGAATGGGCTAGACGTCTCCGTGAAGCGTTTCTTGCGCATGACTGGGAAGGGCTTGGCCGGACAATCGCTGAAATGCTGAATACCGGCCTGAAAAAAGTCTATGACGTAATCAAAGACATTACTCCTAAAGTCGAAAGTGCGCTGAGGGATTTTGCGAAAGTATTCAATGCTTTTGTACAATATTTCGATTGGGATTTGCTAGGAAGGACAATCGGAGCAGGGGTGAATCTGCTGTCAAGAGCATTCAACGCTCTATTTGGCCCTGGAGGTATTGACCTTGAGCAACTGGGCCGAAAGCTGTCCGTAGGTTTCAGGGGCATGGTAGACGAAATCGAGTGGAGAACACTCGGAAATGCTCTTGGAAATGGATTTATGATTGCCTGGCGTATAGCATCCGGCTTTATCGAAGATATGTGGAGAATCAATCCAGATACACTTTTGACCGGATGGGCGGAAACAGGGAATGCACTGGCAGAGGGAATTCATGGGATATTTGAAAGAATCAATTTTGAACAGATTGGAATAACTCTCTCCGGTGGGTTCAATGGAATTGTTGAGATTATACGGAATTTCAACAATAAAATGGCTGATAACGGTACATGGTCAATGATAGCCATCAACATTTCTAATGGATTAAATGGCATCATAGATAATATCCGTTTAGATGTTGCAGCACAGGAGATTAGCAGACTTTTCTTAGACCTGCTATATTCGATGAACAATGCTGCAGAATCCACTCATTGGAGTGATTTGGGATGGAAAATAGGGGAGTTTTTATATAACATACCATGGCTTACAATTTTTAACCAGGTATTCGATTTAGCAGCAGCAACATTCGGAGAAGCTATTGGTGGTTTTGTTCAGTTCCTAACGACCCATGCAGAGCAGCTAGGGCAGGGATTTGCTGATTTTTTCAATACAGTATTTGCCCGTGTAAGATATATTGCAAACAATCTTCCGTGGGATGATATTGCAAATGGAATTTCTACTTTTTTAAATACTTCCATAGCTAAGATTCGTCCTATTGAAGCGGCGCATTCTCTCGGAAAATTTGTGACGAGTTTGTTGGGAACAATGCTTGATGTAGCACAGAAAACAAATTGGAAGCAATTAGGAAATAAAATAGGACAGTTTCTAGGGAGTATTCCGTGGACAACGATATTCCGACAGATATTCGATACTATTACAGCAACGCTTAACGGTCTGTTTACTGGATTGACCAGACAGATTTATGCAAGGATGCCGGAGATTGGAACAGCGCTTGCGAATGGATTTAATTATGCATTCCAGAAATTAAAAGACTTTGTAGCCAGTGTTAAGTGGAAGGATATCGGTCACAGTATCGCTACCGGGCTGAACAATATGATTCACGGAATCAACTGGAAAGAAGCAGGAGAGACATTTGGAGGATTTATAAAAGGAGTCATAGATACAATCTTCACGGTAATAATGGAGATTGACTGGGTAGCATTTGGAAAAGGAATCGGAAATTTTCTTGATGGCATACCTTGGTTAGAAATATTTGGCAAGGTAGCCGCTAGCATCGCTGTAATTTTGGGGAAGGTCATTGCAGGACTTGGACAGAGTGTTTCCGGCTGGGTTATTCTTGCGATTAAAGGCGTGGAATTAATATTTAGTGGGTGCAAACTTGCTAATAGCGCATTAAAAGTCGTAAATGACGTAGCGAAGAATTTTGGACTTTTGCCAGATGGAGTAACATCAGTTATACCGATTTTAAAAGAGAAAATAGGTCTTATTTCTGGAGAGAGTGGTGTTTTTTCAAAAATAGCTACAGGAGCTGCATCGGTTGTTTCTAAAGTTGGGAGCGTACTTGGAAGTATTGGGTCTGTGATATTCAGTCCTACAGGACTATTGATTGCAGGAATAGTAGCCGGAGTTGCCCTTATCATTATGAATTGGGACAAGATAAAAGAAGCAGCATCTAAAGTAAAAGACTGGGTAGTTGAAAAATGGGAGGCTCTAAAACAAAAAACGAATGAAATATGGGGAAATACGACTGAAAAATTGGGTACGACCTGGGGCGGATTAAATACGACTGCCGGGACAGTATTCAACAAAATTGCCGGAAATGTTACATCTGCATGGGCAAGTACGGAGAGCGGTACAAGCACGTCCTGGAGCAATGCAGAGGCAAGCCTGAGTCATAGCTTGACGGCTATGAATGCATCAGCCAGTACAATGATGGCTTCTATAAAGGCAACTGTCAGCACAGCTATGACAGAGATTTCTTCCATATATATGTCACAATGGCAGTCAATCACCGGGGCATCCAATGCGGTGATGCAGCAGACTCAGGCTTCAATAGCTGCAGCAATGCAGTCTATAAAGGCTTTGATTTTCAATTCAATGCAAGAGATTGCTCAGACATTTACATCTGGATGGTTGTCCATAAATAATATATCATCAATGGCAACTGCTCAGATGAATGCAGATGTTTTAATAAAGATGACAACCATGAGAATGACAGTTATCACATCAATGCAAGAGATATCTGCTGCATTTTTAAACTCATGGAAAGTAATAGGCAGTACGTCAGCGGCAGCAACTGCTCAGATGCAGGTTGATGTTTCTTCAAAGATGAACAGCATATTGAGTATCGTTAACGCATCAATGGCATCCATAAGGAATGCATATTCTTCTGGATGGAATCAGATTGGAAATATAATTTCGGATACGTTGTCGAAAATGCAGAATACAGTATCCTCCAAGATGAATGCAATGAAAAGTACTGTTAACAGTTCAATGAATTCCATTGTATCAGCTTTCAAAAGTCACTTAGGCAGAATGAGAAACGCTGTATCATCGGAAATGACGAACATTTTAAATATATTCAGAAATCTTCCGAACCGGATTGTTTCGTCAATGAATGGCTTATATTCAGCGGGGCAGAGAGCGGCGTTATCATTTGCGAATGGTTTTAAGAGCGTACATATTCCAACACCGCATATTTTTGTTTCAAGTTGGACTGAACATAGAGCAGGGGACTCAAGGTATTCCACCCCGAACTTTGGTATTAATTGGTATGCAAAAGGCGGTCTGTTTACCAAGCCGACTATTGCAGGATTTGGCGAAGCGGGAGACGAAGCTGCACTTCCTTTGGACAACCAGAAAGTCATGAGGAAGATATCTAAGAGCATTTTATCAAATGCGCCGCAGATGAGCATGGGAAATATGGCGGAAGATATCAAACAGGCTGTTATGGAAGGTATCGCAGAAGTTATGATGAATAACAGCTCACAGAATGGAACACCGCAGTATATTCAGAACAGTATTTACCTGGATGGTGATGTTATGGCGAGGGCTGTGACTGAGGCTCAGAAAGACAACGATTATCGGTACAATCCGGCACCACAGTATTAATTGTGTAAGCTGAGATTAAGGAGGAAATCAGATGATGTGATAAAAAAATCTTTTTAGAGAAGATAATATGTGGTATATTATTTAATAGGAGCAATCGTGTTACAAGGTGGTAGCCTCCCGAACTTGAATAAGGAAGGGAGGTGGTGCATATGGAAATGTTTACGTTTCAGGATTTAATGCTGTTCGCTACATTTTTAATTGCGCTGCTTGCCTACATAGATAGGAGAAACAAGCGAAAATAAATAAGCCTACCTTGTAATCTTGACGGATGCAGGTAGGCTTATAACCTATAGCGGAGGTCAACCACTTTGTGGGCGGTTGCTCCTTTACATATAATATATCATTTCTCCTAAAGTTAGTCAATTATACGATGAAAAACCTCTTATCCTGATTTTAATAATTGTGATACCTGCAAAGATGTGGTACAATTTGTATAGTGGCGCAGATAAAATTTGCGAGGGAGAAAAAGGATGTATTTTATTATTTGGCTTATATGCGTTGTTTGTTTAGCTAGTTATTTTCAAAAAAGAATGAATAGAAATCAAGAAAAAAAGATTTCAGAGACTACATATTTAGACGAGATTATAGTAGACGGAAAAAAGAAAACGATACAAAGAGATAAGTGTCCAAATTGTGGAAATAAGAAAATGCAATATAAGGGAGCAAGGCAAACGGCTGTATATGAATATAAGTTTGCTGTTTGTAATAAATGCGGAACAAGTTTCAGAGTGACGCATAAGCCAACTTCTACATCAAATGGGATATTTGCTTTTTTTCTTTCGTTTGTGATTTGTACGTTTGTAGTGGTGATAGCATTAATTGTAATAGCAATAATTGGAGTTTTGTAATTTATAATCAAATGAAGGTGAAAATATCATCAGGAAATTAAGAGGAATCCGAAGGGGTTCTTCTTTTCATTGAAATACAAAAGATGAAGGATGAAAATGGAAATGTCTAAAAGGAAAAAATACAAAAGAGTAAAAAAAGGAAAATTTTATATAGAAATATTTTGTATTAGCATCATGATTTTAATATGCATATCTTTTATTGCAGTTTGTCTTCTGAAAAACCAAGAAAGTACTATGACCAGTACCATGAAGAAGGCAGAATCTCCTGATTCAAGGTTGAATAGCACAAAAAGTTTGAGGGAAAGTTACTATGAACCTCAGATAAATATAGATATTTCGAACGAATATAAAGAAGATTTTATAAGGGCATCCTCTTCGTGTGGAATAGATGTGGAAAGTATTTCCAATTTTCAAAAAATTGAAGTTTGGGAATATGGAGAAGTTTATGCTTTCATATATAATGGGGGAGATTATACAGTACTTTTTTCAAACAGCGGTGAAACAGTAAGTATAAGCGACTCTACTCCTGAAAAAATATACGAGAATAAAGATGTTGAATTAATAAGAAATGAATATGAAGAACCGGAATTATCAGAAGAAATACTGGATGAAAAAGGAGAAATCGAAAAAAATAGAAGGAATGTATATCATCAAGATGACAATATAGAAAGGCTGATTACGGAATATAATCAAGTAGCTGAATTCAAAATTGGAGAAAATAATATAAGGCAAGGAGCATACGATTTTAATGCTTGTGTTTCATGTAATGGACTTTGGATAATGATTTATGATTCTTCAAAGATGTATATTGATTTTTCGATTGACGCATATGATGATACCCGTATTTATCCTGTATTTAGAGATTTTTGCAAAACTTTAAATAAAAATCTTACAGATGACGATATTCTGTCAGGGTGGAACGAATTGAGAACCGGAAAATATAAGGCATACCATTATTTTTACCTTGGTGGAATCCAATGTAGCTACAATGAGTTTACGCCTGAAATAGGGGCAGCTACTCAGTATACAATAAAAATTGGCAAAAGTTGACTAATAATCCTAAAAATGTACGACTTGATTTAAGGTTAACAAAGTCAGAAGCAGAAGATTTACAATACTGTGCAGATAGGCTCGAAACAAGCCGAACAGAGGTAATTAACAGAGGGATTAAGAAAATTAAGGAAGAAATAGACAAAAAATAAAACAGTCTGCACCGTCCAAAGCACTGACTGTATTATTTATCCTCAACACACCAAAGTAGTTGATATAGGCATTATATCTCCCTTTGGTGTGATTGTCAAACATTGAAAGGAGATTTTTGTTATACAGATTATTGAGCAGGCTCTAACTTCTCTGGAAGTAGCTGAAATGGTAGAGAAAGAACATAAAATGCTATTGAGAGATTTATCGATTAAAAGCACTTGACTTTTCGACTGTCATAAAATATACTATACTTAGTGACAGTCAAAAAGTGAGGTGAGTATACCGTGTCACCAATGGGAAGACCAAAATCTGACAATCCTAAATCTGAAAAGGTTACTGTGAGACTTGATAAAGAGCATTCGGAGATATTAAAAGAATATTGCGAAAAAGCAAAAGTAGAGAAAGCAGAAGCCATTAGACGAGGGATAAAAAAATTAAAAGAGTAACCGTTCCACCGACCAAAGCGATACGATTACTCTCTGCAGAAGTTTCCTTCCATGGAATATTCTAACATGTAGGGGAACTTCTTTCAAGGAATAATTTTGAAAGGAGACTTTTGTCATGCAGAAAATAGAACAGACTTTGAGTTCTGTAGAAGTGGCTCAAATGGTAGATAAAGAGCATAGCAAGTTGCTTCGTGATATTCGCAGATATGAGAAACAATTTGCCGAAGCCAATATTGGATTGGGCGTTTTTTTTTAAACAAAGTGAGTACAAGGATATGAATAATCAAATTCGTCCATGTTACCGTATTACGAAAAAAGGCTGCGAGTTTATCGCTCACAAGCTGACCGGAACAAAGGGAACTATTTTTACCGCCAGATACATAAATCGTTTTCACGAGATGGAAGATATTCTGGAAGGGCAGCAGGAGCCTGAATTGCCGTGGTTTATCAGAGATTTCAAGAAAGAGGGTAAAATAATGCTCTTTAGAGATTTCAAAACAATTACGGGGATTGAGTTACTTGGAAAGTATACCGCATGGAAAAGGCCAGATAGATTGATTGGTGGCTTAGAGTATAATGGTTGGGGTTGGAAATGTGACAACGAAAAGTTCAAGGCAGAGTATGGATTCGACTATGGTGAAGATGATTGTATGATGTATCTGTATTTCAGGGGAATTGCGAAAGCGATTCGCGCTGTGGAGAATGATTTGCAAGATAGAAAGAAATTATCAGCAGATGCAAAGCAAATGGTTCTGGATGGAGTGCGCGGTATAGAAGGAAAACGCGAGTCGATTATCAGCAAGCCAAAGGAAATAGAAACAGTAAAACGAAAACCGATTCAGATATGTATCACAATAAACGAAGACGGGATAGTACAACATATTTAGTGCAGATGCCACTCAGAAATGGGTGGTATTCTTTTGCTTAAAAATAAAATTCAGAGCACCACTGAGTGCCATAAACAGGCAGGTGGTGACATATATGGCTATGATAAAAGTGGACGGGGTAGAATTGCCCTGTCCGTCTTCTTTTACATGGGGCTTGCAGGACGTATCTGCAGCAGAATCCGGTCGGACTGACGATGCCCGAATGCACAAGAATCGGGTAGCAAAGAAACGAAAAATATCCTTGCGGTGGAATGGGAAGAGCCGCCAGGAAACGGCTCAGATTTTACAGGCATTTGACCCGGAATATGTTTTTGTACGTTATCCCGACATGCTGTCTGGTGTGGATGAAACACGTGAGTTTTATACAGGCGATAAGACAGCTCCGGTCAAGATATGGTTGGTTGGAAACAAGATAATAGAATCCATAAGTTTTGACATCATTGAAAGGTAGGTGATATCCCATGAGAAATGTATCGAACAGTTTTAAGCAGCAGCTTTACAATGACAATCGAAACTATCAGGAATACGTGGATATCACCTTGCAAGATGGGACAGAGCTGAATCTGGCAAATGAACACCTGTGGAATGGTGGTCTCAGCATTACAGATGCCGTTTCTGGTGATGATTCGTTTGATATCGGTGGCGCAATTATCAACAAATGCACGGTAACAATCAACAACATTTACGATGATTTTTCAGAATACGACTTTACAGATGCTAAAGTTGTTGCTTATGTCGGCCTGATTCTTCCAGATAAGACCATAGAAAAGATTCGGAAAGGTACTTATGCAGTTGATGATACCAACTATAACGGTTCAATCATTGTGCTGTCCTGTCTGGATAATATGAGAAAGTTTGATAAGGAGTATTCAGCCAGTAGATTGACATATCCTGCAACCCTCAATTCCATTGTCCGGGATGCCTGCGACCGATGCGGCGTGACATTGCAGACTTACGACTTTCCGCATGATGATTTTGTGGTTCAGGAGCGGCCGTCAGATAAGGCGGCAACATTCCGTGAGGTTATTTCCTGGGCAGCACAGATTGCCGGATGCTTCTGCAGGTGCGACGTGTATGGGCGTCTGGAATTGAAATGGTATAATCAGAAAGCTCTTGAAAAAGCAGACCTTGACGGTGGGATTTTCGACCAGACGAGTGCAAGTGCATACCAATCCGGCGATACTGCGGATGGCGGCAGTTTTAACCCATGGAATGAAGGGTATGAGTTTGACGGTGGAAGTTTTTCTAATATGAAAGATGTGCACCACATCTATTCTAATTACTCTTCCAATATTTCCATGGATGATGTGGTAATAACTGGTGTAAGGGTGCTAGAGAAAACCAAAGAAGATGAGCAGGATGCTATTATCACATACCAAAGCGGGCGCGACGGATATGTTGTCAGTATCGAAAACAACGAATTGATAAAAGACGGCACAGGGCAGAAAATTGCCGGATGGCTTGGCGAACAGCTGATTGGCTTCCGCTTCCGGAAGGCTACGATATCTCATGCCAGTGACCCGACCATAGAAGCCGGTGACGTGGCGTTATGGACTGACCGAAAACAGAATACCTACCGTATCGTGATATCTTCCACGAAGTTCAGTACCGGCGGAAATCAGACCACGATAAGCAGCGCAGAGAATCCGGCTAGAAACAGTGCTGCCCGGTATTCTGCACAGACTAAAAATTATGTGGATTACCGCCGGTATATTGAAAAAGAACGCACAGACCGAGAAAAAGCTCTGGAAGAATTAAAAGACCGTGTTGACAATTCATCAGGGCTTTTCACGACTACGATAAAACAGCCGGATGGCAGCGAAATCTTTTATATGCATAACAAGCCGTTGCTTGAAGAGTCTGACATTGTTTGGAAGATGACGGCGGAGGCATGGGCGGTCTCTACGGATGGCGGAAAGTCGTACAATGCGGGAATGACAGTGGACGGCGATACCATTGTCCGGATTCTGACAGCAATAGGAGTCAATGCGGACTGGATAAAGACCGGTCAAATCCGGGTGACAAAAGGGGATAAGACGGTATTCTTTGTGGACATTGATACTGGGGAGGTCCGTATCACGCCGGACTACTTTGAGTTGTCCGGGAAGACTGTAGAACAGATAGCGCAGGAAAAGGCTGACAAGGAATTAAATGATTTTGTGAGTTCCGTCTATGACCCGAAAATCGCAAGCCTGCAAAGTCAGATAGACGGTCAGATTGAGACCTGGTATTACGACTATCAACCTACACTTAATAACGCACCTGCATCTAGTTGGACAACGGAGGCTGAACGCGCAAAGCACGAGGGGGACTTGTTCTATTGGAAGTCAAAAGGATATTCCTACCGATTTCTCAAAGAGGGATCAACGTGGATGTGGCAGTTGATTACGGACTCTGACATCACGACAGCCCTTGCGAAAGCATCTGAAGCTCAGGACACGGCGGATTCGAAGCGGAGGGTTTTTACATCAACGCCTTATCCGCCTTACGATGTAGGAGATTTATGGACGCAAGGTACAACGGGAGATATTCTCACTTGTATGACGAGCAGGAGCAGCGGTTCTTATGTTTCTTCTGATTGGCAGAAGAAGAACAAGTATATCGACCAGGCGGCGGCAAATACAGCGGCGAGCAACGCAGTTGCTAATCAGACTCAGGCAGATATTTTTAATAAACTGACAGACAACGGCAAGAAAAAAGGCATTTATATGCAGGATGGTGAACTGTATATGAATGCTACGTATATTAAAACCGGTTATATTTCTGCAAGCAGGATTCAAGGCGGTACACTCATTCTTGGTGGAGAAAATAACGAGAATGGAGTGTTGAGTATCAGAAATGCATTAAACACGGAAATTGGACGATGGGACAAGGACGGTATCTATGTAAATGGCGGGAGTATTTATTGTAAGACAACTACAACTGGAGTATCTATTTATGGCGGAAGAATGCATTTAACTCATGGCGATACGGATGTCGGATATATAGGAGCCAATTCCATGAGCGGCTACTCCTCATACAAAGGACTTGTATTTGATTTGGAAGCCACAGGGGCTTATATGACTTGGGCAGCGAAAGCAAGCGCGTCAGAAAGCGTGTATGCTGCAAAATTGCTTTATGCAAATAAAACATTTGCGAGTTATACTGCCGGAAAATTGTATGCGCAATGTAATATGGATTTTAAAAATTATGAAATCCAAAATGCATATATTAATGGATTCAACGTGCGAAACTCATTTCGAATTCCCAACAATGTAACTTGCGATATTTATTCGAATGTAGATTTTCATAACTTTGCGATTCAAAATGCAAAAATCAGCAATTTAGATGCTATAAACGGTTATGCACCTTTCACAGGGCGAATAAAGGTGCTTTCAAGTACAGGCGGCGCATGGGGAACATTTAGTGTGCAGGACGGAATTATAGTATCCGCGGCTGATAATATCATATACACGGGATAGAAAGGATTTGAGAAAAATGGGAAAAGAAGAAAAATTGATTGTAGAAGAAGCACCGCCGGACACTTCCACCTATTTCGAAGGAAAATCCGTGGTGGAAAAGGAATCAAAGGATGCACAAGGGATAGAACAGTTCCCTTTCGTAGAAGCAATCAAGGAGGCAGGCTGAAATGAATGAAAATAATATTATGGAAATGAAAACCCCTGTAGATGCAATGTTGGATATGGCAAAAAAAGAAATAGAAGAGCATGTAGTGAATTGTATGGAGACAAACAGCATTCCACCGGGACTAATGGCCTATGTGCTGCGAAGCATCCTTCTGAATGTCATGGATGTGAAAGCAGAAAAGATGTCTGAGGAATTTATATCTTTACAGTCAACTATTGTAAATCAGGGGAGTGTTGAGTAATGGCGCTTATAATGCGTAGAGGCAAATATGCTGATTTTGACCCATCAAAGATGCGGGAGGGGGAGTGGGCGGTTGTTCTGGCTGATGACCCAGGGGCAAAAGATGGAAAATCTATTTACATATGCTTTTCTGCGGGAAATGTAAAACGGATGGCCACATATGAAGATATGGTGGAAAATATTGAAGATGCTTCTGCAGATATACAGAATATGTTTACCGCGGAAATCCAAGAAAAAATACGGCAGGCTACAAAGGTAATCAATGAAGGAAATACTGTCATAACCAATTCGACGGCTGCAATTAAAAATGCCGAAGAAGCTGCAAAAAGGGCGAATGATGCGGCTGTTGAGATTCAAAGAAAAGCGGATAATGGTGATTTTTCAGCAACAATTTCGGGTGTGAGTGCTGTTACAGGGGAATCCGGTACACAGGCAAAGGTTGAGAATACTGGAACGGCCAAGGATGTGAATCTGGTATTTACAATCCCCAAAGGTGATTCTGCAGGCTTCGGGAAGCCGACCGCTACGGTAGATGCTAACATTGGTGTTCCATCTGTTACTGTAAAAGCAAGTGGTTCTGATAGGGAGAAGGTATTCAGCTTTGAGTTCCACAATTTGAAAGGCGAGCCAGGCGCGGAAGGGATGATAGATGAAAATTCCATCGTAACGTTTTCGCAGGCAGAAAAGCGAGAAAATATCCAGAGCGGCGAAACTCTTGTTGTCCTTATGGGGAAGATAGAGAAGATGTTTGCGGATTTGAAGAATATCGCTTATACAGCAAGCTATAAGGATTTGACTGATGCGCCATATGATTTTATAGGGACAAGCCAGGAATTGCAGGCCAAAATAGATGCAGGAGAAGATTTAAGTGGGATAACTGCTTATCTGACGGATGGTGGACAAGATTCAGATAATGGACAATGGGGTGGATTGGGTGGGGTTCCGTTAGGGGATGTGAAAAAATTATCTGTTGAAAAAATAAATGGTGGAATAGAGATATCTTGGAGTGACCCAGATGATATTGTTTTTAACGGAGAAACAACAGCAGAATTTTCGGGAACAAAGGTTTTAAGAAAAACCGAAAGCTATTCCGTAAGTGAGACAGATGGAATACTTGTTTTGGATAGCAAGATAAAAGATGCGTATAGTGAAATGCCATTTCAAGATGTGGGATTAGAAAGAGATACAGAGTATTTTTATACTTTATTTCCATACACAACAAAAAATGTTTATACAATGTCTGATACAAATAAGGCAAGTTGTAGGACCGCAATTTATGATCCTGTATTAGCAAATAACTCTTGGGATGTGATTGCGTTAGCGTCTGAAGCCGGAATTGCAAAAGATAATTGGAAAGTCGGGGACGAAAAAGACGGTTATATGATTATTGGTTTCGACCATGACGATTTAGCGGATGGTAGCGGAAAAGCCGGGATTACGTTTATGTTGAATGATTATGATATTAATCCGATATATACAAGATGGTGTTCTGATACTAATGCAAATAAGCGCATGTACAATAAGTCAACTTTATCTACAGAGGTGTCAGGTGCAATACGTGGAATGGATGAAAGCATAACGAGCCATATAAAAACAATTATGAAAAAGAATGTTGTAAATTTCAACAATACTGGGGTGACATATGAAATTTATAATTATAAAATTTTTCTTTTTTCATGTTATGAATTGAACAGAGAAGATAATACTGGATTTCGCGAAGGAACTATTTACGAAGGTTGCGATGATTTTAAAAATATTTCATCTTATTTTTGGACAAGAACACCAACAAGAGATACTTATAATAATGCGTTCATCATATTTAGTAACGGAGGAGCAATAAGCTCTGGAACCAGATTAGATAAAAATGCATGGGCAAGATATGGTTTTTGTATCTAAGAAATATGCAAAGAGGTTGAAAGTATGGCATCAATTGCAAAAGTGATAGGAAATAAAATTATCGAATTCGCCAACGACGGAAGAAAAGGCGCAAACAATAGTGATGGAGAATCCGTATGCGACTATGATGCCGCAATCAATAAGCCGTCTATCAATGGGGTGACACTGCAAGGGGATAAAACGTTTGGTGAATTAGGACTTGAAAAGGAAAATCTGGATATAGATTTTTCACAATATTTTTCATGAAAAGGAGAAAAGAAGTATGGATATCACAAAATTTGTAACAAGTACATGGGTAAAAACACAATTTGATAATTTTGCAACAAGGATATCGCTTATTTTTGCCAGGAAGACAGAACTTCCAACAAAAGTAAGTGACCTGACGAATGATGAGGGATTCGTTACTAACTCAGTTGATAATCTTACCAACTATTACACAAAAGAACAAGTCAACGAATTAACGGCCGGCAGCGGAACGACAGCGCTTGTATTTGATACAAAGGCTGCTCTTGAAGCATGGCTTTCAGATACGAACAATCTCACCAATCTCAAGGTCGGGCAGAATATTTACATAAAGGATACAGAAACTCCTGATTATTGGTGGGATGGAACGGGGCTTCAGGTTCTGGAAACAGAGAAAGTAAATTTGGATGGTTATGTTACAACTGAACAGCTTAACACAGCTCTTTCAGATTACCTCAAGAAAACAGACACTGAGACGGAGAATATTGATTTCTCGTCATATTTTGCATAGGGTGATGATATGAAATTTGTAACAAAGAGTTGGATGGAAACACAGCTTAAAAATTTTTCATCTAGGATTTCCGCGGTATTTGCAAAGAAAAGTGAAATTCCCAAACAATATACCCTTCCAAAAGCCTCCGACAATATGCTTGGAGGTGTGAAAACAGGATATATTGCAAATAACAAAAATTATCCTGTGTTGATGGATAGTGACGGGAGGATGTTTGTGGCTGTGCCATGGACTGACACAAACACCGATACTGATACATGGAAAGCAAACACGAAGGACCAAGAGGGGTATGTTACAAAAGGAAGTGGACAAGCAAACAAAGTCTGGAAAACAGATGCGAATGGAAATCCTGCATGGCGGGATGATGCGAATACGACTTATGGAGCGGCAAGCCAATCTGCGACGGGATTAATGTCGGCTGCAGATAAAAAGAAATTGGATGGGTTTAAAGGAATCGCAAACAATGACACAACCACAGAGACAGGATTTGCTTGGGATGCCACCCGCGGCAAAATGATTGTAGATAAGGTTAATGAACTAAACTCCGCTTTGAAAGAGCTGAAATACATATATCGGGCATATCCCACGATAACAATACCAGATTCCTGCCATTACTCAATAGCACCATCTCCCGGATATGGCCCCATTTTTTTATTTGCAACTATAAAAACTTTTGCAAGCTGTAATGGCGCATTTAGTATCGCGGGGATTGGAGAGGACTATCGTGTTATCGGTGCAAAAGGTACAGTAATAAACGGTTTGCAAGTGTGTTATTGGTATCAGGATCAAATTGCAATTTAATACCATTTTACACCCAATATCCCAGATGCCTTATACCATCCGGCAGGCATAGCAGCATTGCTATAATTGTAAAGACAAACATTACCATCATCTTCTACCCCCAAGCTGCACGACCATTGTACGTTTCCGTTTTCACTGTTTATTACAAACAAGCCTGATTGACCAATAATGTTTTCTGGATGTGTGCCCACCACTATTTTTCCATTAGCTGGTACTGCAGGTACGTAGGAGATATAAAAAAAGCACATTCCTTTTGCTATAAGCCAAAAGATAATACTTCCGTTTTTTGTAAATTTTCCCGTCTCAAAAGCGGAGTTTAGAAGCGAAAGAAAACTGAATATGGAACCTGTAAACGAGACCTTTGTAGGTCTTATTTTTATTCAAAAATTCAAGAAAGAGAGGAAAAAAGAATGGAAAAAGAAAAAATCGTGCTGAAGGATGGCACGGAAATCACGATTGAAAATGGGGCGGTTGAAAACTGTGTCCAGGTAGTGCTCCCGGATTTGGATGGATTTAAGGAGCTGTATGCGAAGTTCACAGAATCTAATCTGGAAAGCTACAAGATTCTGAATGCGGACGGCCTGACCTGCGCAACACTGGAAAACAAGTATCTGAAGAATACCGTTGTAGAGCAGGTGAAAGACGGGTTCTTGATATCCTTCAATTTAGCAGATATTAATATGGTCGATAAAAGGCTTACGGCTCTGGAATCCGGTCAAGAGCTTCAGGATGGCGCAATCCAAGATTTGGGCGAGACAGTCAGTGGAATAGTGGAAGGGAGTGAGAATTTATGATTAGGTTTTATGTAGAGAAAATCCTGAAAGGCACAATTAATCCAAATACAGGTAAAGCATGGACCGTGGAAGATGTACCTACACTGTGGCGTGCGAAGGTGGCAAAAGAATTGGAAAAATAAAAAGATAAGAAAGGAACGGAAAGATATGAAAGAAGGAATTTGTACAAGTGTTGGAATTGTGGGAAGTTTTGTAGTGTCACTTTTTGGAGGATGGGATGATGGACTAATGACATTGATTATCCTTATGGCTATTGATTATGTATCTGGTCTATTGGTTGCAGGGATTTTCCATAACAGCAATAAAACTGACACCGGGACGCTTGAGAGTACAGCTGGATGGAAAGGGCTTTTCAGAAAGGTCATGACACTGCTGTTTGTTTTAATTGCTTACCGGCTGGATTTAGCTTTAGGAGTTAATTATATCCGGGATGCAGTAATTATTGGGTTTATGGTAAACGAACTTATAAGCATTGTGGAAAATGCCGGGCTGATGGGTTTGCCTCTCCCCAGTATTATTGCTGATGCTATTGATGTGCTGACGAAAAAATCTGAAAGTAAGGGAAATAAATAATGCAGTAGCAGGAAGGAGAATATCATGCCGAAATTATTTATAATCGCAGGCCATGGCGCAGGAGATCCGGGAGCCTGCGGCAATGGATACACTGAGGCTGAGCGGGTGAGGGCCCTTGCTCAGAGGATTAAAATACTGGGCGGGGATAATGTTTTACTTGGGGATGTGTCCAGAGATTACTATGCCGACAATGGCATCAGCACGCTTGACATTCCGGCGGATTATCAGATAACAGAGTTACATATGGATGCCGGAAGAGAAACGGCTCAAGGTGGCCATGTGCTCATAAAAGATGGATTTGAACCGGATGAATATGATAATGCGCTTGCAGATATGTTGGGGGAAATTCTTCCAGGGAGGAGCAGCCTGATTGTAGCCAGAGGAGATTTAGCAAATATGGATAGAGCTGCAGCGCGGGGGTATGGATATCGGCTCGTAGAATTTGGTTTTATTACCAATGCTGAGGATGTAAAAATTTTTAATTCCCGTATGGGTGATATCGCTCGTGGCGTGCTGGAGGCGTTTGAAATTACACCAGTCGGAAATACAACATCAAAAAACAGCAATACAGAAGGAGACAAAGAAGAAATGAAAGAGATTTGGGCAGTAGAAGGAATCGCAACACAGTACCTTTTTGACGGATGTCATTTACATGGGTTTACATCACAGAAGGAAAAAGATTTGTTTGTAGAAGCGTATGAACGGGTTACAGGAAAGAAAATTGGAACCCATCGTTACTCACAAGCTGATTTCAAACAGCTCAGAGCCTTGCTCAATAGAATTGGATAATGGCACAGGTCATTAGATTAGTAGAGTGGAATTTGATAGGCGGGGTTCAGCTCCGTCTATCAATTTGAGTAATTGACAATCAGGAGGGCGGGGGCTTATAATGTGTAAAAGACAGGATTTTCAGAAAAGCCCAAAAATGAGGTCGAAAAACCTTGTTTTCAGAATATTCAGATAATTACTTGCAAAAATAGGCCCGGGAAGCCGCATAAACAGAGGGCTCCCAGAGAGTAGCGTAGAAATGAGGAAAGCCCGATGTAGGGCATTGACACTTTTAATCTTAAATATTCTTTCTCCTCATTAACTTCAGTAGAAATGAGGAAAGCCCGATGTAGGGCATTGACACTGCGATATGTCTTTGCATCCGTTCCGTCCTCTTTTTGTAGAAATGAAGTAGACCCGATTAAGGGTATTGACACCTTCCCTGGTTGTTTTTTTTCCCTGGTTGTTGTTGTAGAAATGAAGTAAGCCCGATTGAGAGCATAAAAAGAACAGCATCCATACTCTGAAAAGTTGGATGCTGTTTCTGTATAGTTTTTACATATTTTCTGAAAATAAGTATTTGCAACGTCAGGCGGTGATATTTTTGATAATATCACCTTCAGAAAGGCTTAGCAAACAATTTTTTGAGTTTGCCCCTTTCTTGCCCCTCTTTTTACAAAATGGAATAAAAAAATACCGAAAACCCTTATAAAATAAGAATTCCGGTATTTTGGTTTAATGCGGAAGATGGGACTTGAACCCACACAGCTCGAAAGCTACAAGATCCTTAGTCTTGCTCGTCTGCCAGTTCCGACACTTCCGCATTTATGGTTTGTAACAACCACAAGACGTATCATACTATTTCTGACAAAGATTGTCAACTGATTTTTTTAATTTTTTCTTATAAATACTTGATTTTTTTTATTGCTTTCTACGAAAAAGCAATTTTTAAATTATACGCACCTAAAAATGAATCAAAATCCTTTTGAATGCATAATACTTCTGAAAAGGTATTTGCATACATTATACGCGGGTAGCACAAAAGAAGATATCCGATAAAATAAAACTAATGGAGGAATGAATTATGGTGCGTAATCGAGTAAAAGAACTGCGGAAGGAAAGGAATCTGCGTCAGGAAGAACTGGCATCCAGGGTAAACATATCACAACAGACGGTCAGCCGTATTGAGAATGGAGAGAATGCGCTTGCGGCCGATGTTTTAATTGCTCTTTCCAAGTATTTTGGAGTATCGGTAGACTATATCCTGTACCTTACCGACTCAAGGCGGGGAGGAGAAAGCCAGATAGAGTTTAACGAGATTTTGGAGAGGAATTATAGTCTTTGCCGCAGGTATGAACAATTGGAACAAAAAAATCAGGAATTAATTTTTCGCCTTACTGAGGAATTGGAAAGCGGGCAGCGCTTGAAGGAGAAGTTCCTGAAAAAGAAGCCCGGAAATAAAACCGTGCAGGAGGAGTCGTCAGAATTATAAAATGATTATTTTTGGAAGGTGTCTGTTAAATTCAGGCATCTTCTGTTTTTTTGTGATTTATTCTAATTATTATTTGCGTATATATGATGTTTTTGTTAGAATAAAATCATAGGAAAGGTGGAAATAAATACTAAAAATCAAGATTGGGGGAAAAGAGATGAAGAAACCAGTATTAGTGATCATGGCGGCAGGAATGGGCAGTCGTTATGGCGGCTTGAAGCAGATCGACCCTGTGGACGAACAGGGACATATCATTATGGATTTTTCTATCTATGATGCAAAGAGAGCAGGATTTGAGAAGGTTGTATTTATTATAAAGAGGGAGAACGAAAAGGACTTCCGTGAAGCCATTGGCAGCAGGGTAGAGGCCTATATGGAAACTGCCTATGCGTATCAGGATATCCTGAATATTCCGGAGGGATTTGCAGTGCCGGAAGGTCGCATAAAACCATGGGGGACAGCACATGCAGTGCTAAGTGCCATTCACGAGGTAGATGGTCCATTTGCGGTGATCAATGCAGATGATTATTATGGAAGAGAGGCATTTCAAAAAATTTATGATTATCTTGCAACACATGTGGATGACGAAAAATATCGTTATGTGATGGTTGGTTATCAATTGCAGAATACATTGACAGACAATGGACATGTGGCGCGTGGAATTTGTGAGATTAATGAATCCGGGGAATTGATAGAGGTGGTAGAGCGCACAAGGATTGAGAAGAGGGATGGAGGTATTGCATATACGGAGGATGATGGTTCATCATGGAACTTTATGCCTGGCGAGAAGTTGGTTTCCCTTAATATGTGGGGATTTACGAGGAGCATTTTGGATGAAATCCAGTCAGGTTTTCCTGCCTTTCTGGAAAGAGGGATTCGAGAAAATCCGCTCAAATGTGAATACTTTCTTCCAAGTGTAGTCAGCAGGCTGTTAGAGGAAGGCAAGGCATCTGTAAAGGTTCTTTCTACAGTAGATAAATGGTACGGGGTGACTTATAAGGAGGATAAACCAGTAGTTACCGCTGCTATGCAGAGGCTGAAAGAGGAAGGTGTATATCCGGAAAAATTATGGGAGGTATGACAAGATGGAAAAGTGGAAAGGAAAAGAGGAAGCGATTGCGAATTTTTGTTTTACTGGAAAACTAGTTTCGCAGTGCACCTATGGAAGCGGGCACATCAATGACACTTTTCTGCTGATTTTTGAAGAAGCACCGGACAGACAGAACAGGAAAATCTTACAGCGTATGAATAAGAACATTTTCACTAAACCAGTGGAATTGATGGAAAATGTGATGAATGTTACTACATATCTGAGAGAACGGATTGTGGAGAATGGAGGAGACCCAGACAGGGAAACTCTGAATGTCATTCCTTCCCTGGATGGAAAGCCTTACTATATGGATTCAAAAGGAGAATACTGGCGGGCATATCAGTTTATTGCAGGGGCATCCTGCTATGATCAGGTAAAGAAGCCGGAAGATTTTTATCAGAGTGCGGTTTCTTTTGGACATTTCCAAAGATTATTGGCAGATTATCCGGCTGACACTTTGCATGAGACTATTCCGGGATTCCATGATACGGCGGCCAGATTTGACGCATTGAAACGGGCTGTGGAGAGAGATGTCTGCAAACGGGCAGAGTCTGTAAAAGAAGAAATTGAATTTGCATATGCACATGAAAAAATCGTGGGCGTACTGGGTGAAATGTTGTCCAATCAAGAGCTGCCGCTTAGAGTGACACATAATGATACAAAGCTGAACAATATCATGATTGATGATGTTACCGGAAAGGGTATCTGTGTGATTGATCTGGATACAGTTATGCCAGGACTTGCAGTCAATGATTTTGGGGATTCCATTCGATTCGGCGCAAGCACTGCGGCAGAGGATGAAACGGATTTAAGTAAGGTACAGTGTGACATGGAATTGTTTGAGATTTACACAAAGGGTTTTATTGAGGGCTGTGGGGGAAGCCTGACCCCGAAGGAGCTGGAGATGCTTCCTATGGGGGCAGAGGTGATGACCTTTGAATGTGGAATCCGTTTTCTTATGGATTATCTGGAAGGAGATCATTATTTCAAGATTCATAGAGAGGGACAGAATCTGGACCGATGCAGGACACAGTTCAAACTGGTGGAAGACATGGAAAAGAAGTGGGATATTATGAGGGAAATTGTCAAAAAATATAGTTGAAAAATTATGGGATGTCCTACAGAAATTGACAGAATATTTACAGCAAAAAAAGAGGAGGATGAAGAAAATGCTAGAAAAAGTGGATTTGTCAAAAAAGATGTCAAAGGAGGAATACAAAGAGAAGATGCCGGCTCTGGAAAGCAGGCTGGGGGAACTGCAGAGACAGTGTAAGAGCCTGGGAATTCCGGTTATGATTGTATTTGAGGGCTTTGGCGCGGCAGGCAAGGGATTGCAGATTGGAAAATTGATTCAGAGTCTGGACCCGCGGGGGTTTGAGGTACATGCTGTTAAGCGGGAGTCAGAGGAAGAAAAGATGCATCCGTTTATGTGGAGATTTTGGATCAAGACACCTGCAAAGGGACGAATCGCTATTTTTGACGGAAGCTGGTATCGTAAAGTTTTGATTGACCGGTTTGAAAAAAATACGAAGAAGTCAGAACTTCCGGATGCATATCATTCCATATGCTCTTTTGAAAAGCAGTTGACAGAGGATGGAAATGTGATTGTAAAACTGCTTTTGGACATCAGCAAAAAGGAACAAAAAAAACGCTTTAAGAAATTGTTGAAAAATAAGGAAACCGCATGGAGGGTGAGTGAAGGCGATCTGGAGCGGAACGAACATTTTGACGAATACCAGTCTATCATGGAAGAGATGCTGCAAAAGACAGATACAGATTATGCACCATGGACGGTAGTGGAGGCCATAGACAAACGTTTTGCGACTGTCAAGATTTATTCTGCGGTGATTAAGGCTATGGCAGAGCAGATTGAAAAAGTACAGCATGAGAAAGCAAGAGAACAGGCTGTCAAAGCAATCAGGGAAAAGGATGGAAGTGAGGGGATTTCCTCTGTTGCTAAGGAGGCGGCAGAATATGTAAATAATCTGCAGGAATCTGTGCTTGCAAATGCGGATTTGTCTTTAAGCTATACGAAGGAAGAGTATAAGCAAAAGCTGAAAGCACTGCAGAAAAAGATGGAAATTTTACATGGAGAATTATATAGGAGAAGGATTCCGGTAGTTCTGGGATTTGAGGGTTGGGATGCAGGCGGAAAAGGCGGAGCCATCAAACGTTTGACAGAAAAGATGGATTCACGCGGATATGTGGTGAATCCGACAGCTTCACCGAATGATATTGAGAAGGCACACCATTATCTTTGGAGATTTTGGCGTGCAATGCCAAAGGACGGACACGTTGCTGTTTTTGACAGGACCTGGTATGGGCGTGTCATGGTGGAGAGGATAGAGGGCTTCTGTACAAAGCAGGAATGGCAGAGGGCATATAAAGAAATTAATGATATGGAGAAAGATTTGGCAGATTCCGGTGCAATTGTGATGAAGTTCTGGATGCAGATTGACAAGGATGAGCAGGAACGACGGTTCAAGGCTCGTCAGGAAAACCCGGAAAAGCAGTGGAAGATTACAGATGAGGACTGGCGCAATCGGGAAAAATGGGATCAATATGAAGATGCGGTAAATGAAATGCTGCTGCGGACCTCTACGGAATATGCTCCATGGGTCGTGGTAGAAGGAAACTGCAAATATTATGCCAGGGTGAAAGTGCTCGAAACCGTTGTGGATGCGATTGAAAAGCGGTTGGGAAAATAAAAAAGGAAATTCCTGGCAAGTTTTGAATATAATAATAATAGCAGGTCGTGTTTGTCCATAAGATGCCGTGAAGACACGCCCTGCTGTCTCATGGGAAGAAGGGACATACTTATGAGGATCAGAGAGCAGTTGGAGGAGAGGGAACTGGAATATTTAAGCCCATATGCCTCGCTGAGCAGAAATTCAAAAGGACGTGACCGGGCGGAGCCGGAATGTGATATCCGTCCGGTATTTCAGCGGGATAGAGATCGAATTCTGCATTGTAAGGCATTTCGACGCATGAAACAGAAAACCCAGGTGTTCCTGCAGCCGAAGGGCGATCATTACAGGACCAGGTTAACCCATACATTAGAGGTGTCACAGAATGCCCGCACGATTGCAAAAGCACTGCGTCTGAATGAAGATTTAGTGGAGGCTATTGCTCTTGGTCATGACCTTGGTCATCCGCCTTTTGGCCATGCAGGGGAACGAGCTCTGAATATGGTGTTCGGGTTCGCACACAATAAGCAGAGTGTCCGTGTTGTGGAATGCATTGAGAGACAGGGAGCAGGTCTGAATCTGACATGGGAGGTGCGGGACGGTATTTTAAATCATAAGACCGCAGGAACTCCCCATACGTTGGAAGGACAGGTGCTGCGCCTGTCAGACAAGATTGCCTATATAAACCATGATATCGATGATGCAATCAGGGGCGGTATCCTTACAGAAGAAGAGATTCCGAAAGAGATTCGCAATGCGTTAGGGAATTCCGGAAAATGCAGGCTGGACACGATGGTGCATGATGTGATTGTTCATAGCATGGACAGGCCGGAGATTGTGATGTCTAGGGAAGTCAGTGAGGCGATGGCAGATTTGCGCAGCTTTATGTTTTCGCATGTGTATATGAATCCTAAGGCGAAAGGGGAGGAGGACAAGGCGATTCGATTGGTACACCAATTATATGAATATTATATCAACCATTTGGAACTGCTGCCGGAACAGTTTCTGCGTGCTATGGAGCTGCCAGGAAATTGCCAGGAGCAGATTGTGTGTGATTATATTGCCGGAATGACAGATAATTATGCTGTAAAGAAATATGAAGAATATTTTATGCCTGAAGCCTGGACAAATTGAGGAAAAAACAATCATTTTCCTCAATTTTCTGAAAAGGAAATCAAAAACTTTTGTCGAATATATAGTATATAGGGGATGTTAACGAACATTTTTTGGAGGCAGGGATGTATTATTCGGAGGATTTAGTCGAAGAAGTAAGAATGAAAAATGACATCGTTGATATGGTTTCCGGATATGTAAAGCTGAAGAAGCAGGGGAGTAATTACATGGGGCTTTGTCCGTTCCACAATGAGAAGTCTCCGTCATTTTCTGTGAGCAGGCAGAAGCAGATGTATTACTGTTTTGGCTGCGGTGTGGGAGGAAATGTATTCACCTTTGTTATGGAATATGAGAACCTTACATTTCCGGAGGCTGTAGAGTTTTTGGCAGAGCGGGCAGGGGTAGAGCTTCCTAAGATGGAATATTCAAAGGAAGCTAAGGAAAAAGCGAGTCTAAAATCCACTCTTTTGGAAATTAATAAGGAGGCAGCCCGTTATTTTTATGTACAGTTAAAAGCAGAACAGGGAAAAGTGGGGTATACATATCTCAGAGAGCGCAGGCTTTCTGATGAGACAATTCGGGCATTTGGGCTCGGATATTCCAACAAATATAGTGATGACTTATATAAATATCTCAAGACAAAAGGATATAGTGAGGACTTGATTCGTCAGGCGGGACTCATTAACACGGATGAAAAGCATGGTATCTATGATAAGTTCTGGAACAGAGTCATGTTCCCGATTATGGATGTGAACAGCCGGGTGATCGGATTCGGCGGCCGGGTGATGGGGGATGGAAAGCCGAAATATCTGAATTCACCGGAAACCTTGATTTTTGATAAGAGTCGGAACCTGTATGGGTTGAATCGTGCAAGGTCTACACGGAAATCCTATTTTCTGCTGTGTGAGGGATATATGGATGTGATTTCTCTGCATCAGGCAGGATTTACAAATGCCGTGGCGTCTCTGGGAACTGCACTGACATCAGGACATGCTTCTTTGATCAAGCGCTACGTGAAAGAAGTGTACCTGACCTATGACAGTGATGAAGCCGGGACGAAGGCAGCACTTCGGGCTGTTCCTATCTTAAAGAACGCAGGGATTTCTGCAAAGGTGATTCGGATGGAGCCATACAAGGACCCGGACGAATTTATTAAGAATTTAGGGGCGGACGAATTTGAACGGCGCATTGCAGAGGCAAAGAATGGATTTATGTTCAGTCTGGAGATTTTGGAGCGGGATTACCATATGGATTCTCCGGAAGAGAAAACTGCGTTTTTCCAAGAGGCTGCCAGGAGGCTCACAGAATTTGAAGATGAACTGGAGCGGGATAATTATATAGAAGCAGTGGCGAAAGTATACCATATAAAAGAAGACAGTCTCAGGAAGCTGGTGACAAAGGCTGCTGTGTATGCGGGCATGGCAAAGCCGGTGGAACGCCCGAAAACAGCGTCAGGGAAACCTTTGAAGAAAGAGGATGGCAATCTCACGGCTCAGAAGGCGCTTTTGACGTGGATGATTGACGACCAGAGCTTGTTTGGCACAATTAGTCGCCATATTAAGCCGGAGGATTTCACACAGCCACAGTACCGCACAGTGGCAGAGCTCCTTTATGCGCAGTATGAGACTGGAGAATTGAATCCGGCAAAGATTATGAGTCATTTTACAGAAGAAGAGGAGCATAGAGAGGCGGCAGCACTGTTTAACACTAGAATCCAGAAGCTTACAACGCCCAGTGAAAAAGCGCAGGCAATCAAAGATTTGCTCTTTCGAGTGAAGTCCAACAGTATTGATGTGCGGATGAAAAATCTGGATTTAGCAGATATGGCAGGCCTGCAGCGTCTTATGGAAGAAAAAAGGCACCTTGGGGAATTGGAGAAACTGCATATTTCTTTAGAATAAGGATAAAATATAACAAGATAGCCTGGCGCTGTGCAGGCAGAGGAAGGAAGGACACATGGAAGAGAACACACAGAAATTTTTGGAGCGTTTAAAAGACCTGGTTGCTCTCGGCAAGAAAAAGAAAAGCATTCTGGAAATCCAGGAGATTAACGACTTTTTCCATGACATGGAGCTGAATGCGGAACAGATGGAGAGGGTATTTGAGTATCTGGAATCCAATAATATTGATGTGCTTAGAATCAGCGGCAGCGATGATGATGTGGACATTGATATGGATGTGCTTTTGTCGGAGGAAGAGGATGTCGATGTGGAGAACATCGATCTGTCAGTTCCGGATGGCGTGAGCATTGAGGACCCTGTGCGTATGTATTTAAAGGAAATAGGTAAGGTTCCCCTCTTAAGTGCCGAGCGTGAGATTGAGCTTGCCCAGCGTATGGAAGACGGAGACGAGGATGCAAAAAAAGAGCTGGCAGAGGCAAACTTACGTCTGGTAGTCAGCATTGCCAAGAGATATGTGGGCCGTGGGATGCTGTTCCTGGATTTGATTCAGGAGGGAAACCTGGGTCTTATCAAAGCTGTGGAAAAATTCGACTATCACAAGGGGTATAAATTCAGTACCTATGCCACTTGGTGGATACGACAGGCCATTACAAGAGCGATTGCCGATCAGGCAAGGACGATTCGAATTCCGGTCCATATGGTGGAGACGATTAATAAACTGATCCGTGTGTCGAGACAGCTCCTTCAAGAATTGGGACGTGAACCCACCCCGGAAGAGATTGCAAAAGAATTGGACATGCCTGTGGAACGTGTTAGAGAGATTTTAAAAATTTCTCAGGAGCCGGTTTCCCTGGAGACTCCGATTGGTGAGGAAGAGGACAGCCACCTTGGAGATTTCATCCAGGATGACAATGTGCCGATTCCGGCGGAAGCAGCAGCGCAGACTTTGTTGAAGGAGCAGCTCAATGAGGTGTTGGATACTTTGACGGATAGGGAGCAAAAGGTGCTTAGGCTGCGCTTTGGCATGAATGATGGAAGGGCCAGGACATTGGAAGAGGTAGGCAAAGAATTTGATGTTACGAGAGAGCGTATCCGTCAGATTGAGGCAAAGGCACTCCGAAAACTCCGGCATCCGAGCAGAAGCAGAAAGCTTAGGGATTATCTGGATTAATAGATTGAATAGACGTTAGAGGATGAATGGATGGAATTATCGCGGAGATTACATGCAGTCGCTTCCCTTGTGACTGTGGGACATCGAGTAGTGGATATAGGTACAGACCATGCCTATATCCCCATTTATCTTATGCAGGAGGGACGGGCAGCTTCGGCGATTGCCATGGATGTCAATGAAGGACCGCTGCAAAAAGCGGGGGAGCATGTGCATGACAGGGGCCTCGAAGATAGAATTGAGTTGAGGTTATCAGACGGTCTTGAGAAATTAAATCCTTTTGAAGCAGATACCGCAGTGCTTGCAGGGATGGGCGGGCCGCTGATGATTCGTATTTTGAGGGAATATCGGGAAACGACTTTCAGCCTAAAAGAATGTATCCTACAGCCTCAGTCTGAGATTGCAAAGGTCAGAGCCTTTCTTTTAGAGGAAGGCTTTTGGTTTATCAGAGAAGATATGGTTAAGGACGATGGAAAATACTATTCGATGATGAAGGTGGCGGTTCCATATGGAAGCAGGGATCAGCTTGAGTCCCAAAATAAAAAGGAAGGTGTCATTTGGGACGAGACGGAACTGCGATATGGGAAACTACTGCTGGAAATGAGACATCCAATTCTGAAGGAATATTTAGATAGAGAATCTGTCATTCGTCAGCAAATCTTAAAGGGATTGGAAGGAAAAACAGGGGTGCAGCTTTCAAAACGCAGGGAAGAACTGAGAGAAGAACTTCAGTGTATCAGGAAAGGGCTGAATTATTATGCAGTGTAGGGAGATTATAAAAATCATAGAACAGACATACCCAAAGGAGGCAGCACTGGATTTTGATAATGTAGGGCTGCAGGCCGGAAGGAGTACAAAGGAAGTAAGAAGAATCTATCTGGCATTGGATGCTACAAATGAGGTTATAAAGGCAGCCTGTGCTTTTCATGCCGATATGTTGATTACACATCATCCTCTGATTTTTAGCCCTTTGAAGGCGGTTACAGACGAGAATTTTGTGAGTCGTAGGATTCTGGAATTAATTCAGAGTGATATTTCTTATTATGCTATGCATACCAATTATGATGTGTTGGGAATGGCAAAGTTGGCTGAGATAAAATTAGGGATTCAGGATGCGAAAGTTTTGGATGTGACAGCAGAGTTCCACGGAAAAGAAGAGGGCATTGGACGTATTGGCAATCTGGATAAAAGTATGACGCTGAAAGAGTGCTGTGCGTATGTGCGCCAGTGTCTGAATTTAAGCTCCGTGAAGGTGTTTGGTAATCTGGAAAAAGAAGTGCAGCGGCTGGCCGTCTCGCCAGGGTCAGGGAAGAGTGCTATAGTTCCGGCGATAATAAAAGGCGCAGACGTGCTCGTAACAGGAGACATCGGACATCATGATGGGCTGGATGCATGGGAGCAGGGTTTGGCAGTGATCGATGCAGGGCATTATGGGACGGAATATATTTTTGTAGAAGATATGAAAGAATTTTTAGAAAAGCGTCTGGATGGGGTCCAGGTTATGGCAGCCCCGGCAGCGCATCCATTTTGTAACATATAGGCATGGGCGTATCCGGAACGATTCCGGAATCATGATGAGAGGTTGGTACAGATTATGGATAAAAAGATGTGTGTAGTAAAAATAGGGGAAGAGAGCAGATGTTATGAAGAAGGCACAACGTACCGGGAAATCGCAGAAGAATTTCAGCACTTATATGCACACCCGATTGTCCTGGTATATCTCAACCGCAACCGGCTTCAGGAATTGAATAAAGAGTTAAAAAAAGACTGCGAGCTGGGATTTCTTACAACAGCAGATTACATAGGGAATCAGACTTATAGAAGAAGTATGTGTCTACTGTTGGTCAAGGCGGTCCATGATGTGGGAGGACACGATAAAGTAGAGCGAGTGAGGATTCATTTCTCGGTGAGTAAGGGATACTACTGTACAATCGAAGGAGAGGTTGCGTTGGATGAAGCGTTTCTAAAGAAAGTAGAAGAACGGATGCGTGAATTATCTGACCAGCAGATTCCGATTGAGAAGCGCTCTGTCCACACGAATGAGGCTATTGAGCTCTTCCGCAGGCATAAGATGTACGATAAAGAGCATTTGTTTGAATACCGCAGGGTGTCCAAAGTCAATATTTACAGTATCAATGGATTCGAGGATTACTATTATGGATATATGGTTCCGGATACAGGGTATTTGAAATATTTTTCACTTCACCTCTATGAAGATGGTTTTGTGATTCAGATGCCAACAACAGGGCATCCGGACGTGGTTCCACCCTTTGAGCCATATCAAAAGCTGTTCCATGTATTGCGAGAATCGGTTGCATGGGGAGATATGCAGGGGATTGATACGGTAGGTGCGCTCAATGATGTGGTGACAAAAGACAATATGCAGGAGGTTGTTTTAGTACAGGAGGCTCATCAGGAGCGCAGGATTGGGGAGATTGCCAAGACAATTGCGGACAGGCCGGATTTAAAATTTATTTTAATAGCAGGTCCGTCTTCATCGGGAAAAACAACATTTTCTCACAGGCTGTCCATTCAGCTCAGAGCAAATGGGATGATTCCACATCCGATTGCAGTGGATAACTTTTTTGTGGATCGAGAGAGAACGCCGAAAGATGCTGATGGAAACTATGATTTTGAATGTCTGGAAGCTATTGATGTGGATTTGTTTAATCAGGATATGCAGGCGCTTTTAAATGGTGAGGAAGTGTACCTTCCGGTCTTTGACTTTAAGGCCGGCAAGCAGAATCGCTCTGCCAAGCCTAAGAAGCTTGGAAAACAGGACATTTTGGTTATTGAAGGAATCCACTGTCTGAATCCAAAGCTGACGGAAATGCTGGATGATGCTAATAAATTTAAGATTTATATCAGTGCATTGACGCAGCTCAATGTGGATGAGCACAATCGGATTCCATCGACGGATGGCAGGCTTATCCGCCGTATTGTGCGGGATGCAAGAACCCGTGGAAACTCTGCTCAGAGAACGATTTCTATGTGGGAGTCTGTGCGCAGAGGCGAGGAGGCGAATATCTTCCCATATCAGGAGGAAGCAGATGTGATGTTTAATTCTTCGCTGCTGTATGAATTAGCTGTTTTGAAGCAGTATGTAGAACCACAGTTGTTTGGTGTAGAAAAAGACAGTGCGGAGTATGTAGAGGCCAAGAGGCTTTTGAAGTTCTTTGATTATTTTGTGGGAATCGGGAGCGATTGTGTTCCGCCCAATTCTTTGCTGAGAGAGTTTATAGGCGGCGGATGTTTTCAGGTATAAAAAATGAAAAATCAGGGTCAAAAAGGATAAACCACCTTTTTGGCCCTGATTTTTGCTATAATAATAAAAATAATAGTTGACTTTTGACTTAGTATATGTATAATTGATTGTGGTAAATAAAAAGTTTAGTAACTCTAAGCGGAAATATAGAGATTCTATAGAGTTTCTAAATACAAAAAGAGGAAGTCAGAGAATATGAGTATTGAAGAACAGATTGGGATGAAGATTCGCAACCTTCGTAATCAGAATGGGCTGACCCAGGAAGAGCTTGCAGACCGCACAGAACTGACAAAAGGATTTATCTCTCAGCTTGAAAGAGGGCTGACCGCACCGTCGGTGTCTACGCTTTTGGATATCGTGGAATGTCTGGGGACGAATCTTTCCGAGTTTTTTCATGAGGAGGACGATCTGCAGGTTGTTTTTCCGAAGGAAGATTATTTTGAAAAGGAAGATGAGGACGGCAATAGTATTACATGGTTGATTGCGACGGCACAGAGCAGGAGTCTGGAACCCATTCTTGTGCGTCTCCAGCCTGGGCAGTCCATGCCTGAGGATAAGCCACACGAGGGAGAGGAATTTGGTTATGTACTGGATGGTAAGATTCAGGTGCATTATGGTGATGTGACATATACGGTACGCAAAGGAGATTCATTTATCTTTCCGGCGAATCGAAAACATAGGATAAGCTCAGCTTGTAAAAAGGTTTCGTCCATTCTATGGATCAGCAGCCCCCCAAGCTTTTAAGGAGGACGTTATGAAGGATGTGATATTAGAGCTGGATTCTGTCAGCAAATCATTTGATGGCAAACAAGTGTTAAACCAGTTGAATCTGGAAATCGGACGGAATGAATTTATTACCCTTCTCGGCCCGTCCGGATGTGGAAAATCTACGACACTGCGTATTATAGGCGGATTTGAAAAGCCGGATGAAGGACGCGTTTTATTTGAAGGGAAAGACATTACCGGACTTTCTCCGGACAAGAGGAATGTGAATACGGTTTTTCAGAAATATTCTTTGTTTCCTCATATGAATGTGGCGGAGAATATCGCATTTGGCTTGAAACTAAAAAAGAAAAGCAGTCAGTATATAAAAGATAAGATTCGTTATGCGCTGCAGTTGGTCAATATGGATGGATACGAGACACGCAAGCCGGATTCTTTGAGTGGCGGTCAACAGCAGAGAGTAGCTATTGCCAGGGCTATCGTGAATGAACCTGAGATTTTGCTCTTGGATGAACCACTGGGAGCACTGGATTTAAAGCTTCGTCATGGGATGCAAAGAGAGTTGATTAAGATTAAACAAGAGGTGGGAATTACCTTTGTCTATGTGACTCATGACCAGGAAGAGGCGCTTACGATGTCAGACCGTATTGTCGTCATGAATAAAGGGATTATCCAACAGATGGGGACATCGAAAAGTATTTATGATGAGCCGCAGAATGCATTTGTGGCGGATTTTATCGGGGATAGCAATATTATAGACGGGATTATGGAGGCAGACCGCCTTGTACGAATCCAAGGTGTACGAATTCCGTGTGTGGATACTGGTTTTGCAAAAAATGAACCGGTGGATGTGGTCATTCGGCCGGAGGATTTGGTAATCGTGAAGGAAGAAGAAGGTTATCTGAGCGGAATGGTAGTTTCTATCATTTTTAAAGGGGCTGTCTATGAAATAAAAGTCCGCGTAGGAGACTATGAGTGGATTGTCCAGAGTGTGAATCCGGCTCAGGTGGGAACTACAGTCGGCATGACGATTTTGCCGGATAACATCCAGATTATGCACAAACCTCATTCTGAGGATGCAGAGGTGGTGCGGGAGGACGAATGATGAAAAATACAACAATCCATACCTTATCGGACGAAGTCCGTCCGTCCCGCAGGGGCGTGAATTGCGGAATGCCCTTTGGGTATAGCAGGCGGACCCTTCTGGCCTCCCCTTATATCATCTGGGTCATCGGCTTTACCGTCATTCCTCTGGGACTGATTTTTAAATATGCATTGACCAGCCGGGAAGGTGGATTTTCACTGGAAAATATCAGTGCTATTTTTGACCCGATTCATTTGAAAGCAATGATATTTTCACTGGAGATTGCCATTGGATGTACGTTGCTCTGTATTCTGCTTTCCTACCCGCTTGTGATGGCTTTAAGATATCTCAATATGGGGAAGCAGAGCTTTGTCATGTTTATCTGGATTCTTCCGATGTGGATGAATTTTATTCTGCGCATTTTGGCATGGCAGATGATTTTGTCCAATAATGGAATCCTGAATTTTCTGCTCACGAAATTGGGATTGGAGGCATTGCCATTAGCAAATTCGGGGGCGGCGGTCATGATTGGGGTGGTATATGATTATCTTCCCTATATGGTGCTTCCGATTTTTAATGCAGTGGCGGAGATTGATGAGGATATTATCGAAGCGGCCAAGGATTTGGGTGCGAATGGATTTACGGTCTTTCGCAGGATTATATTTCCGTTGTCGCTTCCAGGACTTTTGAGCGGCATTGTGATGGTGTTTGTTCCGTCTATGACTTCCTTTGTGATATCAGATATCTTAGGCGGAGGGAAACTGCAGTTGATAGGAAATGTGATTGAGCAGGAGTTTACCAAGAGCTCCAACTGGAATCTTGGGTCAGGTCTGTCCGTATCCTTGATGATTTTTGTCCTGCTTAGTATGGCATTTACAATGAGAAATGATGTGGAAGGGAAAGGGTCTGCGATATGGTAGAAAAGTTGAAAAATATCCTGAGCAGGTTTTATATCGGAGTGATCATTTTATTCTTGTATGCTCCGATTCTGGTTCTGGTAATGCTGTCCTTTAATAATTCCAGATCCAGAGTGACCTGGGGTGGCTTTACTCTGGACTGGTATCGGAAGCTTTTTTCCAACGGGCAGATCATGGAGGCGCTTGTGACCACTCTGGTATTGGCATTTGCCTCCGCATTGTTTGCAACGATCATCGGTGTGCTGGGAGCTCTGGGAATTCATGCTATGAGACAGAAACATTATCAAATTATGATGATCTTCACGAATATTCCGCTTTTGAATGCAGATATTGTGACTGGGATTGCGCTGATGCTCTGGTTTGTACATTTTATCCCATTAGGCTTTGGCAGCGTTTTGCTGGCGCATATGACCTTCAATGTTCCTTATGTGATTTTGAGTGTTATGCCTAAGATTCAGCAGATGAATCTCAGCCTCTATGAAGCGGCGCGGGATTTGGGGGCAAATGCTGTGTATGCTTTTTTTAAGGTTCTGCTGCCTCAGCTTGCCAGCGGAATCATGTCAGGTTTTTTTATGGCATTTACCATGTCCATGGATGATTTTGTGATTACGTATTTTACAAAAGGGGCAGGTGTCAATACCTTGTCCACTATGATTTATGGAGAGATACGAAAGGGAATTAAACCGGAGATGTATGCCCTGTCTACGATTATTTTTGTGGTCGCATTATTAATTTTGCTGATAGGTAATTACCGGCCTGGAAAAAGAAAGGAAAGCGGGCAGCAGGATATAGATTTTTAAGGAACTTTTTGGATGGTTCCTGACAATAGGAGGATGTAGAGAATGAAGAAGAAAATAATCAGCATTTTTTTGGCAGGCGTGCTTGTTTGCTCGGCCTTGTCTATGACAGGCTGTGGTCAAAAGGATGGGGGAAAAGAAAGTCTTACTGTTTTCAGCTATGGAGAGTATATGGACCCGGATGTATTAGATGAGTTTACCGAGGAGACTGGAATTGAAATTAAATATGAAGAGGCACTGACTCCTGAGGAGATGTATGCAAAATACAAATCAGGTGCCATCGAATATGACTTGCTTTGCTCTACGGACTATATGCTGCAAAAATTTATTAACGAAGGGGAACTGCAGGAAATCAATAGAGATGCATTGGAAAACGGCGGAAATATTGGAGACAGGTATTGGGAGCTGGCCACTGCCTTTGATTCGGACAATAAATATACGGTTCCGTTTTTTTGGGGAACCCTTGGTATCCTCTATGACACTTCCAGGGTGAAAGAACCGGTAGATAGTTGGGATGTTCTGTTTAATGGAGAGTATGCCGGAGAGATTATTATGCAGAACAGTATGCGGGATACGTATATGGCGGCATTAAAATATCTTGGATACTCCCTGAATACCAACGATGAAAGTGAGATTCGTGAGGCCCAGGAATTGCTGGTGAATCAGAAGCCGGATGTGCAGGCTTACCTTGTGGATGAGGCCAGAGATGAGGTGGTAGCTGGAAATGCGGTTATGGCAGTCGTATATTCAGGAGAGGCATATCTGGGTCGCCAATACAATGAAAATCTGGCGTATGTAGTTCCAAAAGAAGGCTCTAACGTATGGTTGGATGCATGGGGAGTTACAAAATATTGTGATAATATGGAGGCCGCACAACAGTTTTTAGATTTTCTCTGCCGGGAGGATATGGCACGAAAAAATTTTGAGTATATTTATTACTCGACTCCGAATGAGGCTGTAATTGAAGGTTTGTCGGAAGAGGAACAGGCGGATGAAACGTTGGTTCCGCCGGAGAGTTCTACAGAAAACTGTGAAGTATGTCTGCAGGCAGAGCCAGAGATTAATGATTTGATGAATGAGCTCTGGAAGGAGTTAAAAGCAGATTAAAACAGGAATGTGATTCTGTCAGGAAGCCTGGCATAAAAAATGAGCAGTCTTGAAATAGCAGATAGTCAGCTATTTCGGGACTGCTTTTTATATAGAAGTTCTTATTATTGTAATTGATTTTGCGGCAGCTTAGCTGCATATATGGTTTTCAGATAGTCCATCCGGCTGCTCATATTCTGCAGCAACAGGTCTGCAATGGTGATGGCTGCCATAGATTCTACAACTACCACAGCCCGCGGAACGATTACAGGGTCATGCCGACCATGAATACAAAGCTTAGTATCTTCGCCGCTTTCTGTCACAGTCTGTTGGGGCTGAGCGATGGAAGGGGTAGGTTTTATGGAAGCTCTCAATACCAGAGTGTCTCCGTCGCTCATTCCGCCTAAAATTCCGCCGGCATGATTGGTCATCTTATGAACCGCATTACCATCCATAAAAAAAGCATCATTATTTTGACTTCCGTTCAGATGTGCGGCGTTGATTCCGTCTCCGAATTCCACAGCTTTTACGGCGCCAATAGAAAGAATTGCTTTTGCCAGACAGGCGTCAAGTTTTTCAAAAACAGGCTCACCGATTCCGACGGGAAGCCCATGAATCATACACTCAATGATTCCCCCGCAGGAATCTGATTTTTTCATCATAGAATCCAGATAAGATGCAGCTTCGTCGGCGCGTTCCTTGTTGGGCATATATAATTTATTCTGAGTAATCTCGTCAAACTGATATTCTGCTTCTGATACCTCCACCGGTCCGATTGCTTTGGCAAAAGTAGTCAGATGGATTCCTAATTCTTTTAAAATGAGGGTTGCTACTGCACCGCCGGCTGCTCGTCCGATGGTTTCACGGCCTGATGAGCGCCCTCCGCCTCGATAATCTCGGAAGCCATATTTTTGTGTATAAGTATAGTCCGCATGGCCAGGGCGATAAACAGAAGCTATATTTCCATAATCCCGCGAGCGTTGATCCTGATTTCTTACAAGCAGGGAAATCGGGGTTCCGGTTGTACGTCCCTCGAAGGTTCCGGAAAGGATCTCTACCTGGTCGCTTTCCTGACGTTTGGTGGTGTATCGGCTCTGGCCGGGCTTTCTGCGGTCTAAAAATGTTTGAATGTCTGATACCTCTAAGGGTAAACCTGCCGGACAGCCGTCGATGACCACTCCGATGGCTGCTCCGTGGGATTCGCCCCAGGTTGTGATACGAAATAGATTTCCAAATGTAGAACCGCTCATGTTAAAATATCCTCCTTAGAATCAAAATTTTTCTGGCACATCATATTTTCTCGACGGAGACATTATACTAAAATGATTTTAAAGTGTAAAGCCTTTCGGAGGGGGAATTGATGGATTGTAACCAAAGTGTAACCGTATTCTTAATATTTTATTTTTATGCTGTACATTCTGCAGATTTCGTTATATAATTGATTCTGGATGTGTAGGCGACTAGATATTGATATTTAATGAGGGAGAATCACTAAATGAGCAAACAGAGCAAGAATCATGAAGATGATTTTTACGAGGGAGAACAGATTAGTCTCGATGATTATTATCTGGACGATGAGGACTACTATCTGGATGATGATATAGAGGATGAAGAGGAACATAGAGAGGAAGTCAAGCCTGCTATAAAGGCGGATAAAGAACCTCCTAAATTGGATGCTGATGAGAAGAGTATAGAAGAGAGGCAAAAAGAATCGAGTGCTAAAAGCACAGATGTCAATAAAGAACAAAAGCAGTTCGATGCGGAAATGGAAAGCATAGAAAAAGGACTGAAAGAATTCAATGCCAGACAGAAGAAAGTAGAAGGAAAAACTCAGGATCTGACGATAAAGCGCAAAGAAAATAAGGTTAAGAAGAGCCAGGACACAATAGGAGAATCTAAGAAGGAAGATCAAGCATCTGATGGTGAAGATAGGAATATAAAGGTTCAGGATCAAGAAGATATGAAAAAAGAGAGTGCAAACAAATCAGGTAAGAAGAAGGCTGATTCGGGCAGGAGCGATTCTGCCCCTGGAAAGTCCAAAAAGCCAAAAACTAGTTCGGGAAAAAATGATGTGCAAAAGAGTGGGACCGGAAAATCTGGAGCATCAAGGAATGGTTCGGGAAAGAGTGGGGTGCAAAAAAGCAATCCGGGAAAATCAGGCCCGCGCAAAACAAACTCAAGGAGTGGCGCAAAGCCATCCGGAAAAAAGAAGAATACGGGTTTAAAGGTGGCTGCGATTACATTTGGTGTGATTTTGGTAGCTTTCGCAGCAGTATACATTGGGATTTCTACATATTTTACGAGCCATTTCTTCATGAATACGGAGATAAACGGACAGGACTTCTCCAGAAAAACAGTAGAAGATGTTCAGAAATATCTGCAGGAGCAGGTGCAGGATTATACCTTGACGATTTTGGAAAAGGATAACCAGACAGATACCATCACCGGGGAAGAGATTTCACTTAAGTATGAAGAAAATAAGGATATTGAAAAAGTATTGAAAGGTCAAAATGCATTTATGTGGCCACAGTGTTTTTTTGTAAAGAATACTTCTAAAGCTACGATAGAAGTATCTTATGACAGAGATGCATTGGAGAAGCGGATTGAAGGATTGCAGGCATTGAAGGTCGAGCAGGTCCCGCCGACTTCTGCGTATCCGAAATTCAATGGAACGGAGTTTGTTGTGGAGCCGGAAGTGACAGGAACACAGGTGGATGTAGATATGCTGCGTGAAAAAATTCATCAGTATATTTCTGAATTTCAGCCGGAACTGGATATGCAGACAGAAAAATGTTATGCGATGCCAAAATACACATCAGAATCAGGGGATGTGAAAGCTGCATGCAATGAGATGAATCAATATCTGCAGGCTAGTATCACATATTCTATGGAACAGCCGGTTGTTGTGGACAGGACGTTGATTTCCAACTGGGTGAGTGCTGATAAAGATATGAAGGTGACGTTCAATGAATCCGCTGTACGTGAATGGCTGCGGGAGTTTGGAAAGCAGTACGATACGGTCGGAAAGGCAAGAACGATTACGACTCCTACCGGTAAAACGGTGGAAGTATCCGGAGGGACTTACGGATGGTCTGTGGATGAAGAAGCAGAGTATACCACATTGGTGAACAGCATTAAAAATGGAGAAGTGGTGACAAAAGAACCGGCTTACTGTATCGGTCAGACAGCGGTTACTCATAGTCTGCCGGATTGGGGCAATACTTATGCCGAGGTGGATCTGTCCGCTCAGCACATGTGGTACATCGTAGATGGAGGGATTGCGTTGGAGACCGATGTGGTGACAGGGTATCCGTCACCGCAAAAGGAGACTCCGGCCGGTGTGTACAGTATTCTGGAAAAGGAGCCGAATTCCACATTGGTAGGCGAGATTGATCCGGCAACAGGGCAGCCGGAGTACCGGACTCTGGTTCGTTACTGGATGCGTGTGACCTGGAGCGGGATTGGATTCCATGATGCCGACTGGCAGGGGGCTTTCGGTGGTTCCTTGTATACGACCTCGGCAGGCTCTCATGGCTGTATCAATATGCCGGTTCCTATGGCAGCCTCCTTATTTGACATGATGCCGGTGGGAACTCCGGTTATTATCCATTATTGATGTTTGAAATAGAAAGAGGGAATATGTACGAATTATTAAAAACAGATGGGATGGCGAAAAGAGGGCGTTTCCATACAGTTCATGGGACGATTGAAACGCCCGTATTTATGAATGTGGGAACTGCCGCAGCGATTAAGGGGGCGGTTTCTACAGATGATCTGCGTCAGATTAAGACCCAGGTGGAGCTTTCCAATACTTATCATCTTCATGTCCGGCCGGGAGACCAGATTGTGAAGAGGATGGGGGGACTGCATCGCTTTATGAATTGGGATAAGCCGATTTTGACAGATTCCGGCGGGTTTCAGGTGTTTTCTTTGGCAGGCTTACGGAAGATTAAGGAGGAAGGAGTACACTTCCATTCCCATATTGACGGGCGTAAGATTTTTATGGGACCTGAGGAAAGTATGCAGATTCAATCGAACCTGGCTTCTACGATAGCTATGGCATTTGATGAATGTCCTTCCAGTGTGGCAGATAGAGATTACATGGAACGTTCTGTGTCAAGGACATACCGATGGCTGAAGCGCTGCAAGACAGAGCTTGACAGGCTAAATTCATTGCCGGATACATTGAACCAGAAGCAGATGCTTTTTGGCATCAATCAGGGAGGCATTTACGAGGATATCCGTATGGAGCATGCAAAGCAGATTACAGAGCTTGATCTGGACGGATATGCCGTTGGCGGGCTGGCTGTGGGGGAAAGTCATGAGGAGATGTACCGAATTCTGGAGGCTGTAGTTCCGCTTCTGCCGAAGGACAAGCCCACTTACCTGATGGGGGTAGGGACTCCGGCGAATATCCTGGAAGCTGTGGACAGAGGTGTGGATTTCTTTGACTGTGTTTATCCTTCACGAAATGGGCGGCACGGACACGTATATACGAATCATGGCAAATTGAATCTGTTCAATGCAGCATATGAGACAGATGCGCGCCCAATCGAGGAAGGATGCCAATGTCCTGCATGTAAGAGCTACAGTCGTGCCTATATCCGGCATCTGCTCAAAGCAAAGGAGATGTTAGGGATGCGCCTCTGTGTCCTGCACAATCTGTATTTCTACAATACAATGATGGAAGAGATTCGAGATGCAATTGAGGCAGGAGATTACGGGAACTATAAAAAAAGGAAACTGGCTGGTTTTGACAATCTATAACAGAAAATGTTGAAAATGGTCTTGAAGAATCCGGTTTTTTTGTGTATGATTAATATATTGTGCAAAATCACATTATTTATTAGGAGGAAATAAGATGAATGGAGTATTGGCTGCAAATCAGGCGGCAGGCATGGGCAGCATATTTATTATGTATGCGGTGGTAATCGGTGTGTTCTGGTTCTTTTTGATGCGTCCTCAGAAGAAGGAGCAGAAGAGAGTCCAGGCAATGCTTTCCACAATGGAAATTGGGGATACAGTTTTGACGACGAGCGGATTTTACGGTGTGATTATTGATATTTCAGATGAGGCGGTAATCGTAGAATTTGGAAGCAATAAGAACTGCCGGATTCCGATGCAGAAAGCAGCAATCGCACAGCTTGAAAAACCAGGTGCTGAATAAAGCAGAACAGGAAAGGACCGGATGATATATGCATCCGGTTTCTTTTTAAAAGTAGATTTTTGATATATAGTGGATGATAGAAAATAATGTCATTTGTAAATGTAAGGGTTGAAACGGCTGAAAAAATGCGGTATGATAACAGATGGCATTTTTTTGTATACCATATTATGCAGAAAAGACGCCGGCGGTGCGTTTTCTGTATGGGAAGGAAGAGACGGTTATGAAGTTAAATATTGGTGTGATCAAAGGTGATGGAATTGGGCCGGAGATTGTGTCTGAGGCAATGAAAGTCCTGGATAAGACAGGACAGGTTTATGGACACGAGATGAATTATACGCAGCTTTTGATGGGAGGAGCATCCATTGATGTTCATGGAATCCCATTGACGGACGAGACGATTGAACTGGCAAAAGCAAGTGATGCCGTATTGATGGGCTCTATTGGAGGAGATGCGAAAACGTCCCCTTGGTATCAGCTGGAACCGTCAAAAAGACCGGAAGCAGGTCTTTTGAAAATCAGGAAAGAGTTGAATTTGTTTGCAAACTTAAGGCCTGCGGTTTTGTATGAAGAACTGAAAGGGGCCTGTCCGTTAAAGGAGGAGATTACTCAGGGCGGATTTGACATGATGATCATGCGGGAACTGACTGGGGGCTTATACTTTGGCGAGCGTTCCACAGAGGAAGTGGGCGGACTCATGACAGCCCGCGATACGCTTACATATAATGAAGAGGAAATCCGAAGGATTGCAAAACGAGGATTTGATATCGCAAGGAAGCGCCATAATAAAGTGACCAGTGTGGATAAGGCGAATGTACTGGATTCTTCCAGACTTTGGAGAAAGGTTGTAGAAGAGGTGGCGGCAGAGTATCCGGAGGTGGAGCTGGAGCATATGTTGGTCGACAATTGTGCGATGCAGCTTGTCAGGGACCCGAAGCAGTTTGATGTGATTTTGACTGAGAATATGTTTGGCGATATTTTATCAGACGAGGCAAGTATGGTGACAGGTTCGATTGGAATGCTGGCTTCTGCAAGTCTAAACGAAAGCAGGTTTGGATTATATGAGCCAAGCGGCGGTTCTGCACCGGATATTGCAGGAAAAGGAATTGCAAATCCGATTGCAACGATTTTATCAGCCGCCATGATGCTTAGATTCTCGTTTGATTTGGACAAAGAGGCAGATGCTATAGAAAATGCGGTTTCCGAGGTTTTAAGAGACGGTTACCGCACGATAGATATTATGTCTGAGGGAAAGAAACAGATTGGGACCCGTGAGATGGGAGATAAAATCTGTGCTTATATTGAATAGAGAAAGCGTAACGTATTGTATGAAAAAAGATGCGTACAAGCAGTGAGTCAATCTGCACAGCAGATGAGTTACAACCAACAGAAAGGAAGGATAGGAAATGAGAAGTGATACTGTGACAAAAGGCGTGCAGCAGGCGCCACACCGTTCCCTGTTTCATGCACTTGGATATACGAAGGAAGAATTGGAGAGACCTCTCGTAGGGGTAGTCAGCTCCTACAATGAGATTGTGCCAGGACATATGAACCTGGATAAGATTACAGAAGCGGTAAAAATGGGCGTATCCATGGCAGGAGGAACACCGATTATGGTGCCGGCTATTGCGGTCTGTGACGGGATTGCCATGGGACATATAGGAATGAAATATTCTCTGGTAACCAGAGATTTAATTGCAGATTCTACAGAAGCACTGGCAATGGCTCATCAGTTTGATGCCCTTGTGATGATTCCAAACTGCGATAAAAACGTGCCAGGACTTTTAATGGCAGCGGCTAGAATCAATGTTCCTACCATCTTTGTCAGCGGCGGTCCTATGCTGGCTGGACATGTGAAGGGGCAGAAGAGAAGTCTGTCCAGTATGTTTGAGGCGGTTGGCTCTTATGCGGCAGGTACTATGACAGAGGAAGAAGTTACCGAATTTGAAAATAATGTATGTCCAACCTGCGGTTCCTGTTCTGGTATGTATACAGCCAACAGCATGAACTGCCTGACAGAAGTGCTTGGTATGGGGCTTCCTGGAAACGGGACAATTCCGGCAGTGTATTCTGAGCGTATTCTGTTGGCAAAGCATGCCGGGATGCAGGTCATGGAACTGGTGAAAAAGAATATTCGTCCAAGAGATATTATGACAGAAAAAGCGGTTCTGAATGCACTGACTGTGGATATGGCGTTGGGCTGCTCTACAAACAGTATGCTCCATCTTCCGGCAATTGCACATGAGATTGGAATGGATTTTGAGATTGACTTTGCAAACGGAATCAGTGAAAAGACACCGAACTTGTGTCACTTGGCACCGGCTGGCCCCACATATATGGAGGATTTGAATGAGGCAGGCGGAGTGAGCGCAGTGATGCACGAATTGAATAAAAAGAACCTCTTAAATACAGACTGTATGACTGTGACCGGGAAAACGCTGGGAGAAAATATTTCCGGATGTATCAACAGGAATCCGGAGGTCATTCGGCCGGTAGACAATCCATATAGTGCAACCGGCGGACTGGCTGTGCTGAAAGGAAATCTGGCTCCGGACGGAAGTGTGGTGAAGCGCTCCGCAGTGGTAGAAGAGATGTTGGTACATGAAGGTCCGGCCAGAGTATTTGAATGTGAGGAAGATGCAATTACCGCAATCAAAGGTGGTGAGATTCATCCGGGTGATGTGGTAGTGATTCGCTATGAAGGTCCTAAGGGCGGTCCAGGAATGAGAGAGATGCTGAATCCAACTTCTGCGATTGCCGGTATGGGTCTGGGATCTTCTGTGGCATTGATTACAGATGGTCGTTTCAGCGGTGCTTCCAGAGGAGCTTCGATTGGACATGTCTCTCCAGAAGCGGCAGTTGGCGGACCGATTGCCCTTGTAGAAGAAGGAGATATCATTAAGATTAATATTCCAGAGATGAAACTGGAATTAGATGTTTCTGATGAAGAGCTGGCAGAAAGAAAGAGTAAATGGCAGCCTAAGGAGCCAAATGTGAAGACAGGATATTTGGCAAGATATGCTTCAATGGTAACGTCGGGGAACCGGGGCGCTATCTTGGAAATACCGAAATCATGTTAGGAGCACATAGAATGATGAGGAGGTGCCTGCAATGCAGTTGACAGGGGCAGACATTGTAATAGAGTGTTTGAAAGAGCAAGGTGTGGATACTGTTTTTGGATATCCGGGCGGAGCAATTTTGAATGTATATGACGCGTTATATAAGCATAGTGATGAAATAAAGCATATTCTCACATCCCACGAACAAGGGGCGGCTCATGCTGCGGACGGATATGCCCGTGCGACCGGTAAGGTTGGTGTTTGTTTTGCGACCAGCGGGCCTGGGGCAACGAATCTGGTAACAGGGATTGCAACGGCATATATGGATTCTATTCCGGTGGTCGCAATCACCTGTAATGTAGGGGTATCTCTTCTCGGAAAAGATAGTTTCCAGGAGATTGATATTACGGGAATTACTATGCCGATTACGAAACACAACTATATAGTGAAAGATGTGAACCAGTTGGCAGATACGATTCGGGATGCATTTCGGATTGCAAGATCAGACAGGCCGGGTCCTGTTTTGATTGATATACCCAAAGATGTAACTGCCAATCAGGCAGAGTATACAAAGGCAGAGATTGAGCCATATTTCCCTGATTCCAGCCAGATTCAGGAGGAAGAGATTGAAACGGCAGTTTCGATGATTGAGGAATCAGAGCGTCCGTATATTTTTGTGGGCGGCGGTGCAGTGCTTTCAGGAGCCAGTGAAGAATTGATGGAATTTGTCAATAAGGTGGATGCACCTGTAACGGATTCTTTGATGGGGAAAGGTGCATTTCCGGGAACCGATAAGCGTTATACCGGAATGTTGGGGATGCACGGCACAAAAACTTCTAATTTTGGGGTTAGTGAATGCGATTTGCTGATTGTATTTGGCGCCCGTTTTAGCGACCGTGTCACAGGTAATACTCAGTCCTTTGCAAAAAATGCAAAAATCCTGCAGTTTGACGTGGACCCGGCGGAGATGAATAAAAATGTGATTATTACTGCCGGGGTAACCGGAGATATCAGGGAAGCGCTGAAAAAAGTGAATCAGAAGCTTTCCAGGCAGTCTCATCCGGAATGGATGGAGAAAATCCAGGAGTATCAGACAAAATATCCGATGAAATATCATCCTGAAGGTCTGACAGGTCCCTTTGTTATTGAAGAGATTTATCGTCAGACAAAAGGGGATGCCTTGATTGTCACAGAGGTGGGGCAGCATCAGATGTGGGCAGCACAGTATTATAGATATTCTAAGCCAAGAACCTTGCTTACGTCCGGAGGATTAGGAACCATGGGCTATGGGTTGGGTGCCTCCCTGGGAGCAAAAATGGGCTGTCCGGAGAAAACAGTTGTGAACATCGCAGGGGATGGATGTTTCCGCATGAATATGAATGAGATTGCGACCGCGGTACGTCATCAGATTCCGATTATCGAAGTAGTGATCAACAATCATGTACTCGGTATGGTACGTCAGTGGCAGAATCTATTTTATGGACAACGCTATTCCGCGACAGTATTGGCTGATGGTGTTGATTTTGCAAAATTGGCGGAGGCAATGGGGGCAGTCGGCATTTGTGTAACTACTCAGGAAGAGTTCCGGAAAGCATTTGCAAAGGCGATGGAGATGAATCAGCCGGTACTGATTGACTGCCAGATTGATTCTGATGACAAAGTGTGGCCAATGGTCGCACCCGGAGCTGCAATCAGTGAGGCCTTTGATGAAGAGGATTTGGACAAAAAATAGTTATGGTTTACGGTTTGTGGACCATATAAAAATAGGTGACAGTTGTTTACAAGAATTGGTTAGAGATTGACAGGAGGAATGAAAGATGGGTAGAGTTTATAATTTTTCAGCAGGACCGGCAGTGCTTCCGGAGGAAGTATTGAAATCAGCGGCAGAGGAGATGTTGGACTACAAGGGAACCGGAATGTCTGTTATGGAGATGAGCCACCGTTCCAAAGCCTATGAGCAGATTATCACAGAGGCAGAGACAGATTTACGAGACCTGCTTGGGATTCCGGACAATTATAAGGTGCTGTTCCTGCAGGGTGGTGCTTCCCAGCAATTTGCCATGATTCCGATGAATCTGATGAAGAATAAAGTAGCAGATTATATCATTACAGGGCAGTGGGCAAAAAAAGCAGCACAGGAGGCAGAAAAATACGGAAAAGTGAATCGCATCGCATCTTCGGAGGACCAGACATATTCTTATATTCCAGATTGTTCGGATTTGCCGATCTCAGAGGACGCAGATTATGTATATATCTGTGAGAATAATACGATTTACGGCACAAAATATAAAGAACTGCCAAATACCAAAGGAAAAACCTTAGTGGCGGACGTTTCCTCCTGTTTCTTATCCGAACCGATGGATGTGACAAAATATGGGATTGTGTACGGAGGTGTCCAGAAAAATATCGGACCGGCAGGAACTGTGATTGTGATTATCCGGGAGGATTTGATTACAGAGGATGTACTTACAGGTACGCCAACCATGCTTACATATAAAATCCATGCAGATGCAAAATCTTTATACAATACACCGCCGGCCTATGGTATTTATATTTGCGGAAAGGTGTTTAAGTGGCTGAAAGATATGGGCGGATTGGAAGTGATGAAAGCATGCAATGAAAAAAAGGCAAAGCTTTTGTATGATTTCCTGGATCAGAGCAAACTATTCAAAGGCACAGTCAATCCAAAAGATCGTTCCTTGATGAATGTACCTTTTGTGACAGGAGATGCGGATTTGGATGCAAAATTTGTGAAAGAGTCAAAAGCGGCAGGACTTGAAAACCTGAAAGGGCACAGGACAGTAGGCGGTATGCGTGCAAGCATTTATAACGCAATGCCATACGAGGGTGTAGAAGCGCTGGTAGCATTTATGAAGAAGTTTGAAGAGGAGAATCTGTAAGATGTTTAAATATCAATGCCTGAATCCAATTGCACAGGTTGGAATTGAAAAATTTGACGAGAACTATATTAAAACAGAAAAACCGGAAGAGACAGATGCGATTCTTGTCCGTAGTGCTGCCATGCATGACATGCAGTTTGGGAGCAATTTAAAAGCGATAGCCCGTGCAGGAGCCGGAGTGAACAATATTCCTTTAGAAAAGTGTGCGGAACAAGGAATTGTAGTATTCAATACACCAGGGGCTAATGCTAACGGAGTAAAAGAATTGGTTCTTGCGGGAATGCTTCTTGCAGCGAGAGATGTCATTGGCGGTATCAACTGGGTACAGGAGCATGAAGAAGACGGTGATCTGGCAAAGGAAGCGGAGAAAGCAAAAAAAGCATTTGCCGGAAGCGAGATTGATGGTAAAAAGCTAGGGGTCATCGGTCTGGGTGCAATCGGTGTGCGTGTTGCCAATGCTGCAATTCATTTGGGGATGGATGTCTATGGATACGATCCATACGTGTCTGTAGATGCTGCATGGCAGTTGTCCAGGAATATTCATCATGCAAAAACAGTAGATGAACTTTATAAAGAGTGTGACTATATTACTATTCATGTACCGGCAATGGAGAGCACCAAGGGAATGATCAATCGGGAAGCTATCAGCCTCATGAAAAAGGATGTTACAATTTTGAATTTTGCCAGAGATGTGTTGGTGGACGGAGAAGCAATCGTAGATGCATTGCTGTCCGGCTCAGTAAAAAGGTATGTGACGGACTTTCCAACTCCGGAGATTGCAGGCGTAAAAGGTGCAATTGTGATTCCGCATCTTGGGGCATCGACAGAGGAGTCTGAGGATAATTGTGCAAAGATGGCTGTCAAGGAGCTGAGAGATTATCTTGAGAATGGAAATATTACACATTCTGTAAATTTCCCGGACTGTAATATGGGAGTAAAGGAAGAGGTGAGCAGGATTACGATCCTGCATCATAATATCCCGAATATGCTGGGGCAGTTTACAGGACTTCTTGCGAAAGAAAATATGAATATTACCTTGATGACGAATAAGAGTAAGAAAAAATATGCGTATACGATGATAGATGTGGATGCGGAAGTTTCCAAGGATGTGGAAGCAAGACTTGAGGAAATTGAAGGAGTGTTGAAAATCCGGGTAATCAGTTGATTTGCCTTTGCAGGAGGAAAGAATGGGAGGACATCAAGAAAATTCTCTGAGCGGCCGTGTGTTTCAGAGTATTCGGGATGGGATACTGAACGGAAAATATAAGGAACACGATGAATTGAGAGAGGTTACGATCGGCAAGGAGCTTGGAGTGAGTCGGACACCTGTGCGTGAGGCGCTTCGGCAGTTGGAACTAGAAGGGTTGGTAACCATTATTCCAAACAAAGGAGCCTATGTAACTGGTATTTCAGAGAAAGACGTGAATGACATTTATGAGATACGTTTCATGTTGGAGGGGCTCTGCGTAAGATGGGCAACAGAGCATATTACGTCAGAGGAACTAGATCAATTGGAAGAAATTATCTTGCTCTCAGAATTTCACATGAAGCGGGGCGGTACCAGTTTTGAACAGATCATGGAATTGGACGGCAGATTTCATATGGTTTTGTATGAGGCGTGCAAAAGCAGAATGTTAAGCCATGTACTGACAGATTTTCACAAGTATGTATTGGCTGCAAGAAAATCTTCTATGGTTTCAGAAGAGCGTGTAAGAAAATCAATTCGAGAACATAAACAGATTTTACGTGCGATTCGGGATAAGGATGCTGATATGGCAGAGCAGCTTGCAAATGAGCATATCCGGAATGTGATACAAAATCGAAAGATGCAGGAGATAGAGGAGCAGGCTATAGTTTAAGGAGGACTGACAAATGGGAAAAATCAAAATGACGACACCAATTGTGGAAATGGACGGGGATGAGATGACCCGCATCCTCTGGAAGATGATCAAAGAACATCTTCTGGAGCCATTTATTGAATTAAATACAGAATACTACGATCTGGGGCTGGAACACCGCAATGAGACAAACGACCAGGTTACAGTGGATTCTGCAAATGCGACAAAGAAATACAAGGTTGCCGTGAAATGTGCAACCATTACACCAAATGCAGCGCGGATGGACGAGTATGATTTGAAAGAAATGTGGAAGAGCCCGAATGGTACAATTCGTGCGATTTTGGACGGTACAGTGTTCCGCGCGCCTATCGTGGTAAAGGGAATTGAACCATGTGTGAAGAACTGGAAGAAACCGATTACTATCGCGAGACATGCCTATGGAGATGTATACAAGAATACAGAAATGAAGATTTCAGGGGCAGGAAAGGTAGAACTTGTCTATACGGCAGAGGATGGAACAGAATCTAGAGAATTGGTGCATGAATTTGCAGGGCCAGGAGTGGCACAGGGAATGCATAACATCAGCCAGTCCATTGAAAGTTTCGCAAGAAGCTGTTTCAACTATGCGTTGGATATAAAGCAGGACCTTTGGTTCGCTACAAAAGACACGATTTCAAAGAAATATGACCATACTTTTAAAGATATTTTCCAGGAAATTTTCGATGCGGAATACGCGGAAAAATTTGAGAAAGCAGGAATCGTCTATTTCTATACTTTGATTGACGACGCAGTGGCACGTGTGATGAAATCGGAAGGCGGTTATATCTGGGCATGTAAGAACTATGATGGAGATGTAATGAGCGATATGGTCTCCTCCGCATTTGGTTCCCTTGCCATGATGACCTCCGTACTGGTATCACCAGATGGCTATTACGAATACGAGGCTGCCCACGGCACTGTGCAGCGCCATTACTACAAGCATTTAAAAGGGGAAGAGACTTCCACCAACTCTGTAGCAACTATTTTCGCCTGGACAGGCGCCCTGCGCAAACGCGGAGAACTGGACGGCAACCAGGAATTAGTGGAGTTTGCAGATAAGTTGGAAAAAGCAACCGTAGACACAATCGAGTCCGGAGAAATGACAAAAGACCTGGCCCTGATCACTACGATGGAAAACCCAACCGTATTGAATAGCGAAGACTTCATAAAGGCCATCGCAAAAAGAATCCAAATGTAAAATCATATAACAACTGGGTTTAGTTACATAAAAATCAGCAAAACTGTCCCCGCGGATCACGCTTTCAGGGATTTTTGCTGATTTTTTATTTTCAGATTGCAAGGAATGCAGTTCAGAGAAAGAAAATTGTCCAAAGGAACCTCTCAAACAACGCCAGCGCTTAGCGAGGTCCTTTCGAGCTTAGCACTGCTGCGTTGTCTGCGAAGCGAAAGCGGGGTGACGTGGACAATTTTCTTTCTCTGAGCGGACCCTGCAACCATAAATAACAAAATCTGTCAAAAACCATTTTTCCTCATTGAAATTTCCCAACAAGTGGTTTATACTAAAATAGGCATAAATTCTGGTTTAATTTTATAAACTAATTTTCTATATGGAGGGCTAAAGTATGAGCTACAATGCAACTGGGAACCCAGCAAGCAGAAGAATTGCCGCACTGCTTGATGAGGGAAGCTTTGTTGAAATCGGTGGCGCTGTCACAGCGAGAAGTACAGATTTCAACCTGCAGGCAAAAGAGACTCCATCTGACGGTGTCATCACCGGGTATGGAGTAATTGATGGTAATCTGGTGTATGTATACAGCCAGGATGCGACCGTGTTAAAGGGAGCAGTCGGTGAGATGCATGCAAAGAAGATTGCAAATATTTATGATATGGCAATGAAAATGGGGGCACCGGTGATCGGGCTGGCTGACTGTGCCGGTCTTCGGCTTCAGGAGGCGACTGATGCACTGGAGGCGTTTGGAAGTCTGTATTTTAAGCAGTCTATGGCGTCTGGTGTGATCCCACAGATTACCGCAATCTTTGGCATGTGTGGCGGCGGCCTCGCAGTGGTGCCAGGATTAACTGATTTCACATTTATGGAGAGCAAGGAAGGCAAATTGTTCGTCAATTCTCCGAATGCCCTGGCGGGAAATGAGATTTCAAAATGTGATACTTCCAGTGCTGAGTATCAGAGCCAGACATCAGGTCTTGTAGATGGTATTGGTACGGAAGAAGAAATTCTTGGCCAGATTCGTTCTTTAATCAGTATGATTCCAGCTAATAATGAAGATGATAATTCCTATGAGGACTGCACGGATGATTTGAACCGTGTCTGCACAGACCTTGCGAATGCATCAGAGGATACCGGGATTGCCCTTGCGACTATTTCTGACAACCAGATTTTCTTTGAAGTGAAGAAAGAGTATGCAAAAAGTATGGTGACGGGATTTATCCGCCTGAATGGCATTACGATTGGTGCGGTTGCCAATCGTTCCAAAATTTATGATGCGGATGGAAATGCAGAGAGCTTCGATACAGTACTGACTGTGGATGGCTGTAAGAAGGCTGCGGATTTCTTGAATTTCTGTGATGCATTTTCGATTCCGGTCCTGACATTGACGAATGTGACAGGTTATGAAGCTACCAAAGAATCCGAAAAAGACATGGCAAAGAGCGTTGCAAAACTGACCTATGCATTTGCTAATGCAACGGTGCCAAAGGTGAATGTGATTGTTGGTAAGGCGTTCGGAAGTGCTTATGTAGCTATGAACAGCAAATCCATCGGAGCTGATATGGTCTATGCATGGCCGGATTCAGAGATTGGTATGATGGATGCGGGCCTTGCGGCAAAAATCATGTATGCGGATGCAGATGCAGAAGTACAGAAGGAAAAGGCAGCAGCGTACAAGGAGCTGCAGTCCAGTCCGATGTCTGCAGCAAGACGGGGATATGTGGATGCAATCATTGAACCTGCAGACACCAGAAAATATGTGATCGGAGCATTTGAAATGCTGTTCACAAAAAGAGAGGATCGTCCGGACAAAAAGCACGGTACGGTTTAGTGAGGTGAGGCGAAGTGAAGAAAAAATTAAGTATAGCGGGGCTTGTCCTTATCCTAATCTTCAGCCTGGCAGGATGCGGGAGCAAGTCAACCGGAAATGAGTATAATCAGGACGAACTGGAGCAGTATGCGAATGCGATCATCCTGAATTTCAGCAGTATGTCGGAAGCGGATTTTGAAGAATATCAGTCCATGTCTGATTATGCCCTGGATTATACGTTGATGATGACGCGACTTCCGGTTTCGTCAGAGGATCTGCGCACCATGATGGATTCCTGGAGATCCGGACTGGAGGACTGCGGGGAGTTTCAGGAGATTGGGGAATTTACCATGGAGGTTACCAACACTGGTGCGGTGCTGACAGCTCCGATAACGGCAGAGAGACCTGCGGATCTCCAATTCTCCTTTGACGAGAATGGACAGATGGAAAGCCTGACGGTGAATGCACATTATTCCACAGGTGAGATTTTGACAAAAGCAGGACTGAATACACTTCTGGGAATGGGAACTGTATTTGTAGTATTGATTTTCATTTCCTTTATTATTTCGTTGTTCAAGAAGATTCCGGAGTTGGAAGAAAAGTTTAAGAAGAAGGAAAATGTGCCAGCAGCTCCTGCACCGGTTGCGGCGGCTGTACCTGAGCCGGTACTGGAAGTTCAGACTGATGACAGTGAACTGATTGCGGTCATTGCGGCAGCGATTGCAGCAGCGGAGGGAACGACTACGGACGGCTTTATTGTTCGTTCTATAAAGAGAAGAAAATCCAACAAGTGGGGTTCATCTACGAGATGATGTATCCATCGGTAAAGTGAAATCAGGAGGAGATTAATAAGATGAAAAATTATACAATCACAGTGAATGGAAATGTCTATGATGTAACGGTAGAAGAGAATGGCGCAGGCGCAGCTCCTGCAGCAAGACCAACGGCAGCTCCGGTTGCGGCGGCAGCGCCAAAGGCGGCTCCTGCAGCTCCAAAGGCAGCGGCAGGCGCAGGCAGCATTCAGGTAAAAGCAGGTGCGGCAGGAAAGGTATTTAAGATTGAAGCGAACGTAGGACAAAGTGTACAGGCGGGTGATCCGGTTGTTATCATTGAGGCCATGAAGATGGAAATCCCAGTCGTTGCCCCGGAGGCAGGAACAGTTGCTAGTATTGATGTAGCAGTCGGCGATGCCGTAGAAGCAGGAGCAGTATTGGCTACATTAAACTAGTTTAAATACGGAGGTTTAACAAATGGAATATATTTCAAATACGTTAGGACACCTCGTTGAGCAGACGGCGTTCATGAACCTCACCTGGGGAAATCTGATTATGATCGCGGTTGCCTGCGTGTTCCTATATTTAGCAATCAGGCATGAATTTGAGCCGCTGCTCCTTGTTCCGATTGCCTTCGGCATGCTGCTTGTGAATATCTACCCGGATATCATGCTTCATGCGGAGGATTCGTCAAACGGAGTGGGTGGACTTCTCTATTATTTTTATGTTTTGGATGAATGGGCGATTCTGCCGTCCCTCATTTTTATGGGTGTCGGTGCAATGACAGACTTCGGACCGCTGATCGCAAATCCGAAGAGTTTTCTTCTTGGAGCGGCTGCACAGTTCGGTATTTTTGCGGCTTATCTTGGCGCTATGGCAATGGGATTCTCCGATAAGGCGGCAGCGGCAATCTCCATTATCGGTGGAGCTGATGGACCGACCTCTATTTTCCTGGCAGGAAAGCTGCAGCAGACAGCAATCATGGGGCCAATCGCAGTGGCGGCATATTCCTATATGTCACTGGTACCGATTATCCAGCCTCCAATCATGAAGCTCTTGACCACAGAGGAAGAGCGTAAGATTAAGATGGAGCAGCTTCGACCAGTCAGCAAACTGGAGAGAATTTTGTTCCCTATTGTCGTTACAATTGTAGTGTGTGTGATTCTTCCGACAACAGCACCATTGGTTGGTATGCTGATGTTAGGTAATCTGTTCAGAGAGTGCGGCGTGGTAAGACAGTTGACAGAGACTGCTTCCAATGCGTTGATGTATATTGTTGTAATCCTGTTAGGAACTTCTGTAGGTGCAACCACGAGTGCAGAAGCCTTCCTGAATCTCAGCACGATTAAGATTGTTGTGCTTGGGCTTGTTGCATTTGCATTCGGAACGGCGGCAGGGGTGTTGTTTGGCAAGCTGATGTGCAAGGTGACCGGAGGCAAGGTGAATCCGTTGATTGGTTCTGCCGGTGTATCTGCGGTTCCGATGGCAGCCAGAGTTTCCCAGAAGGTTGGTGCGGAGGCAGATCCTACAAACTTCCTGTTGATGCATGCGATGGGACCGAATGTTGCCGGAGTTATCGGTACTGCGGTAGCAGCGGGAACATTTATGGCAATTTTTGGTGTGAAGTAAAGAACTGTGAATGGAGGACAAATTAATGGCAGAAATAGAAAAAAAACCAGTAAAAATAACAGAAACTATTCTGCGAGATGCGCATCAGTCTCTGATTGCTACAAGAATGACGACAGAGCAGATGCTGCCAATCGTAGAAAAGATGGATAAGGTTGGATATCATGCAGTAGAATGCTGGGGCGGCGCTACATTTGACGCTTCCTTACGTTTCCTGAAGGAAGACCCATGGGAAAGACTTCGGAAATTCCGTGATGGTTTTAAGAATACAAAACTGCAGATGCTGTTCCGCGGACAGAACATCCTTGGATATCGCCCTTATGCCGATGATGTGGTAGAGTACTTTGTACAAAAATCCGCATCAAACGGAATTGATATTATCCGTATCTTTGACTGTATGAATGATATGAGGAACCTGCAGACAGCCGTAACAGCAGCCAACAAGGAAAAGGCTCATGCACAGGTGGCAATGTCTTATACTTTGGGTGATGCGTATACTCTGGAATATTGGATGGATTTGGCAAAGCGAATTGAGGATATGGGTGCAAACTCTATCTGTGTAAAGGATATGGCAGGTCTTCTCTGCCCATATCAGGCAACAGAACTTGTGACTGCACTGAAGGAAGCGGTAGATATTCCGATTGAGATGCATACACACTATACTTCAGGTGTGGGCGCTATGACTTATATGAAATCTATTGAAGCAGGAGCAGATATCATTGATACTGCGATGTCACCATTTGCATTGGGAACTTCTCAGCCAGCTACAGAGGTTATGGTGGAGACATTTAAGGGAACGCCATATGATACAGGTTTGGATCAGAACCTGTTGGCAGAGATTGCAGATTACTTCCGTCCGATTCGTGATGAAGCACTGGCAAGCGGACTGCTGAATCCGAAGAATATGGGCGTTAATATCAAGACGCTTTTGTATCAGGTACCAGGCGGTATGCTGTCCAACTTGACAAGCCAGTTGAAGGAACAGGGTGCAGAAGACAAATTCTATGATGTTTTGGAAGAAGTGCCGCGTGTAAGAGCAGACCTTGGTGAGCCGCCGTTGGTTACTCCGTCATCTCAGATTGTAGGAACTCAGGCCGTATTCAATGTTCTAATGGGTGAGCGCTATAAGATGGCGACAAAAGAGACGAAGGATGTTCTGACCGGAAAATATGGTGCAACTGTAAAACCATTTAATCCGGAAGTGCAAAAGAAAGTAGTTGGGGAAGATGCGGAAATTATTACCTGTCGTCCGGCTGATTTGATTCCGGATGAATTGGATACGCTTCGTAAAGAGTGTGCACAGTGGATTCAGCAGGATGAGGATGTGTTAAGCTATGCACTGTTCCCGCAGGTAGCGGTAGACTTCTTCAAGTACAGGGAAGCTCAGCAGACAAAGGTAGATGCAAAAGTGGCAGATACAGAAAACGGGGCTTATCCGGTATAATTGTATACAGGCATTTTCGTGTGATAAAAAAGTGACTGTTTACAGGTGTTGTTAGAATCATGATATAAAAGAGCCGGGGCCGGTTTCCTCTAAACGAAAAGCGGCTTCGGCTTTTTTAACTGTTTCATTAGGAGACACACAATAGAAATAAAGGAGCAAAAAGCATGACAGTTCGGGAAAGAATAGGGAAGCTTCAAGAATTGATGAAGAAGCAGGATATACAGATATATATTGTTCCAACGGCAGACTATCATCAAAGCGAATATGTAGGGGAGCATTTTAAGGCAAGAAAATTTCTGACAGGTTTTACGGGTTCTGCCGGAACAGCAGTAGTCCTGCCGGACAGAGCCTATGTATGGACGGATGGAAGATATTTTATCCAGGCCGCACAGGAACTGGAAGGAAGCGGAATTATCCAACAGAAATCCGGAGAACCAGGGGTGCCGACAATTGAAGAATTTTTAAAGAAGGAATTGCTGAATGGTGGTATCATTGGATTTGACGGCCGCACGGTAGGTGTTGCGAAAGGACAGGAGTATGAGAAGATTGCGTCGGAAAAAGAAGGAAAAGTCCGATATGATATGGATTTGATAAATGAGATATGGGGCAATCGTCCGTCTCTTTCCGAGAAGCCGGCGTTCTTATTAGATATTCAATATGCCGGAGAGACTGTGGAAAAAAAACTGGGCCGGGTACGGGAGGCCATGAAAGAACAGGGTGCTGATATTTTGGTCGTTACCAGTCTGGATGATATTGATTGGCTTTTGAATATCCGGGGAAATGACGTGGAGTATTTTCCGCTGCTTCTTTCTTATGCTGTCATAAAGAAAGATAAAGTGGAGCTTTATGCGGATAAGCAGAAGTTTTCGGAAGAAATTCTTGCGCATTTCGCAGAAAATGATGTGACAGTCTATCCTTATGATGCGATTTATGAACGAATGAAGAGTTTTACAAAAGAACAGACTGTGATGTTGGACCCAGAGCAGATGAATTATGCCCTATATAGTAATATTTCTGCGGATGTACCGAAAGTTCAGGCAGAGAACCCGATTGTGCTGATGAAGTCAGTGAAGAATCCTATAGAGGCAGAAAATATAAAAAAGGCTCATATTAAAGATGGGATTGCCCACACAAAGTTTATGTACTGGCTGAAAACCAATATTGGGAAAGAAAAAATTACAGAGCTGAGTGCATCGGCAAAACTGGAGGAGTTCCGCGGGATGCAGGAACATTTTATGGGACCTAGTTTTGGTCCAATCTGTGCATATAAAGAGCATGCAGCGAGCGCACACTACTCTTCCACACCGGAGACGGATGTGGAATTGAAGACAGAAGGACTTTTCCTGACAGATACCGGGGGACATTATTATGAGGGTTCCACCGACATTACAAGGACCG
>CANOBT010000010.1 GCA_947564305.1 uncultured Lachnospiraceae bacterium
TAATAGCCCCTTATAGGGGCAGTGCAAGCCACCGGCTAAGCCGGTGGTCTTGACTGTTGTTAAGCTTACCACAGTCTGTATTTACACCACTGCTTCTACCAAAAATCTGTCGCCAAACTGGATTCTTTTTACTCCAATCTTTTTTTCACGATTGAAGTTATAACTCAGCATCTACCCTTTTTTGAGGTGGAAGTAATCAAGATAATCTGACAATTGCTTTTCCCTGCGCTTATTGTAAGAATTTCCCCGCCAGATTTTTAGCTCTATAACGAAATGTTTTCCCAGATAATCCACAACCACAACCACATCCATACGCCGTGCGTTCCGTGTTTCAGATTCAATATAGTAGTTCCCGATTCCATTAATAATAGGCCGGATATAGAGCAGGAAGCGTCTTCGTCCTTCTGCTTCATCAAACTCCTGAACCTGATCGCCATAGATGCTGTCATAGTGCTCTGCAAATTTTTTCAGGACAGTCTCCATGTCCAGACGGCCATTATGGATGAACTGAGATTTATAGCTCGATGCAGCCCTGACCCATCCATTAAAAACGTATAGATATGGATTTATTTTTATGGTAAAATAAAGATTAAGACAGATAAGTATGATTGTGCTTTAGATAAAACATACTGGTATGGCTATTACACGCAGATGATAATGCTGTTCTGTCCAATCGTAGATATAGAAGAGGTAATCGTCCATGGCAAATGGTATAAAAGATATCAAATTAACTCCAATCGCTCACATCCGCAGTGATTTTAAGGAAAAATTCGGCATACCGCGCCAAAGCGGGCTCGCTGATACAGATGCGAAAATCATATTTGAACCTGAATATAGGGTGGCAGAAGCGCTGCGTGGATTAGAAGCATATTCGCATATCTGGCTGTTATGGCTTTTTTCAGAATCCATCCCTGAGGAGGGAAAATGGTCGCCGACTGTGCGCCCGCCCCGGCTTGGCGGCAATGCCCGGGTGGGAGTATTTGCAACCCGTTCCCCTTTCCGTCCGAATCCGATTGGATTATCCTGTATGCGTTTGGAGCGTATAGAAATGAACTCGCCGGAGGGACCGATTCTTCATGTGAAGGGTGCTGACCTGTTGGATGGCACCCCTGTTCTGGATATCAAGCCCTACCTGCCTTATGTTGATAGTGTTGCGGAGGCTTTTGGCGGTTTTTCAGAAAATACAAAAGATTACTGTCTGGAAGTTGACTTCCCGGAAAAATGGCAGGCATGTGTATCAGAGGAAGAGTATGCGGTTTTATGTCAGCTTTTGCAGCAGGACCCCAGACCTTCCTATCAAAAGGATCCAAAGCGTGTATATGGGATGTCTTATGCAGGCCTTGAGATAAAATTTACGGTATCCGGCAATACGCTGCACGTATGTGAAATATGCCGTATCACTGTATCACCGTAAACATAAAAAGCAGACCTCTTAGAGAAAGAATCCCGCCACATAAGTAACCGCGGGAATGGTTACAACCGAAAGCACTGTGCTCAATGAAAAAATCTCGGAGGCATAGGTATAGTTGCGCTCAAAACGGATGGCCATCATAGTCAGGGAGGTCGCGGTTGGGCATGCGGCAGCCACTAGCGTGGTGTAAGCGACATCACTATCTATCGGCAGCACGGCCAGAAAAGCAAGCAAGGCAAGAGGCATAGCGAACAATTTCAGCAGGCAGATCCAGTAGATACGGACGTGTAGGAATATTTTTTTCAAATCCGCCTGTGCCACGGAAAATCCTGCGATTAACATGGCAAGCGGTGTATTCATGTTTGCAATATAATTCATGGAATCCAACACCTGTGATGGGATGCTAAGCCGTAAGAAGAAGAGGGCAGCACCGATGATCGTACAGATGACAATAGGGGAAAGAAGCCCTTCTTTCAATCGTTTTGAGGAGAATTTTCCGTTTAGCAGCACCAGGCCATGGGTCCAGGATAAGATATTGAATACTGTCAAATAAGCTGTCAAAAAGAAGACTCCTTTGCTGCCAAGAACGCTGCTGACCAGGGGAATTCCGATGAAACCGCAGTTGGAATAGGCAGCGCCGAAGCGCTCCAGTGCAAATTCCGGATTTCCTTTTTCGGGAATCAGAAAATGAGCGATTAAAATGCCGGCTATATGTGCCAATACGGCAGCAGAGAAGGCCGAGAGAAGTCCCTGTACCAGGGCAGGGTCATATTCTGTTTGAAAAGCAGTAATGATGAGGCAGGGGTTTACTACCATAAGCAGGAGACTGGACATATTTCTGTTGCCTTCCTGATTGATGATGTGCAGCCGGTAACATATAAATGCAAGAATCATAATCAACAGCATTTTCAAAAGTTGATTCAGAATTAATATAAACATGGATAGTATCCTTTCTTTGAGCTGTATATTTACAACAATAAACTTCCCCACAGCAGTCTGCGGGGAAGTAAAATCCTAAGTGGTTAAAAGAAAGATGCGACTAATTCGCTGACCAGTTTTCCATCTGCCTTTCCCATTACCTTAGGCATCAGCTCTTTCATGATTTTGCCTTTATCTTTTGTAGTCGGTGTCTCAATTTCCAAGTCAGATAAAACGTTTTGGATTATGGTGCGTATCTCGTCTTCTCCCATCATTTTCGGTGCATATTCTTCCAAAACAGCAAGACGTTTTGTATGTTCTTCAATGATGTCAGTACGATCTTTTGGAGTCGTTTCCAATGTTTCCTTTGTCTGTTTGATTTCTTTTAAAATAACCTGTATTTCTTCCTCTTCGGTCAATTCTTCACGTTTATTAATTGTTTTGTTTTTCAACGCTGCGAGAAGTGCGGATAACGTTGCTTTTCTTTCTTTTTCGCCAGCTTTCATGGCTGCGACCATGTCTTTTCTTACTTCATCAATTTTGCTCATAATAAATGCCTCCTGTTAGAAAAATTTAATGATTTTACGTATCAATATTTTTGTCGAAAATGGAAAAACTTTTTAAATAATGTTTTGTGAATCAACGGTTGATTCCGGACTGTAGCTCTTCAGCCCAGGACTGCAGGTTATAAGTATGTCCGTCGAAAAGCTTTAAAATCACTCCTGTAGGGTTGTCCTCATTTGCGAATGCATTTGCCTCATCGGTATCTACGTGCATAGCAAGACTGAATGAGGGGCTGACACGGACGACCACATCGGAAAAAATAAGGGAGCGTTCGTAGCTTGTCGTGATAACAAATACGATATCATTATCTTTTACATGGGCGCGGATTGCATCAATGGGGGTCATATGGATATGGCGTTTTGCAACAATGACGCCCTCTGTCAATTCTACCTGTCCGCAAGGCCCGATCAGGGTGCATCCAGGTGTGCCGCTGATATCGCCGGATTGGCGGATGACACTTTGGATACCAAGCTTTCTGGCATCTGTTACAGAGATTTCTACCTGCGTTTTGGAGCGGCATGGGCCGAGGACGATGACCCTCTCAAAAGACCCTTTTGGACCGACGACCGTGAGACGCTCTTCGCAGGCATACTGTCCTGGCTGGCTTAATTCCTTCACATAGGTCAGACTGGCGTCCGGACCAAATAAGGTTTTAAAATCTTCCTGCGATAAATGGATATGTCTTGCGGAAGTTTCAATTGGTATTGTCAGACTCATAAAAAATCTCTCCATCCTGTGTGATTTTTTGCTCTTATGATTTTAGCAGAATGAAGAATGGTTTTCAAGGTATAAAATGTCTTCATTTACAAATAATAGAATTACGACAGAATTTGCAGATGGAGGTATCAGAATATGAAAGCTACAGGAATCGTACGTAGAATAGATGATCTGGGAAGAGTTGTAATTCCAAAGGAAATCAGAAGGACGCTTCGGATTCGTGAAGGCGACCCGCTGGAGATATTCACGGACCGCGAGGGGGAAGTGATTTTGAAAAAATATTCTCCAATCGGAGAACTGAGCGCATTGGCAAAACAATATTCCGAAAGCCTTGCGCAGACGATGAACTGTACGGTATGTATTACAGATACGGATCAGATTGTGGCAGCAGCAGGAAATGGAAAGAAAGATTTGCAGGATAAGTTTATCAGTAAAGATTTGGAAAAAGTGATTCAGCAACGGGAGCATATTCTTGCAAAATCAGACAGTAATAAATTTATCCGGATCGCGGACGGGGATGTAGATTATCAGGAAGAAGCGGTATGCCCGATTCTGTGTGAGGGTGATGTAATCGGTTCTGTTGTCTTTTTAAACCGGGACGATAAGAAAAGGATGGGAGAGACAGAACAGAAAGTTGCTATGAGCGCTGCGGGTTTTCTGGGACGGCAGATGGAGCAGTGACGGATATGCACAGCATGGTATAACAGATTGGGATTGAGTTTTCGGGTATTTCTATATAGCAGTAAGGAACTATGCGGGGTTTTTGACTTTTGCAGAGTTCTTTACTGCTGTCATAATGACAGCCAACAGGTTCTATTTTCCATCAGAACATCATAAATTGTATCAGTAGATTTTGGAACAGGAATAAAAAATGATGCAATTGATTTTGGAGGGGAAAGAATGGAGAAGAAGGTGAACAAAGGGCAAAATGTGGAACAGGTGGCAGTCTGGCTTTTGAAGTCTTTACTGTGTGCGTACATAATCAGCGGGATTTTGCTTTTGCTTCTGGCATTTTTGCTGTATAAGTTCAATCTTGATGAAGGCAAGGTGGCAGCAGGGATTATCATGATCTATGTGGTCTCTACATTTGCAGGAGGCTTTATTATCGGAAAACTTTCCGGGATACGGAAATTCCTGTGGGGACTCACATGCGGTATCCTCTATTTTGGACTTTTGCTTTTGGTATCCGTTGGTTTATACCGTTCTTTACAGGGAAACGGGGCAAATGTATTGACCACATTCCTCCTCTGTGCAGGCGGAGGCATGCTGGGTGGGATGGTGTCGTAAAATCATGGTAAAACATAGCAGGAAAAGCTGATAAAAACTTACAAAAAATAATGTGTGAAAACTCATGAAAAATTAGTGATTTTCTTGTTGACTTTAGTTTGGTAAACTGATAATATAAGAAAGTGCTGTTTGACACAGCTTCTATATGAAAACTAAAATGCACAATAAGGAGAAGAGAGTTATGAAAAAGTTTATTACCATGATGTTGACGCTGATGATGGTTTTGTCCCTGGCAGCATGTGGCAATTCCAGTGACTCAGGAGATGCAAAAGAGGATACGACGGATAGTTCTTCAACATCTGAACAGGATGAAGATTCAGAAGATGTGTCTTCAGACAGTGATATGGAATATGTGAAGGACAAAGGGACTTTAGTCGTAGGAATTACAGAATTTGAACCTATGGATTATAAAGATGACAATGGAGATTGGATTGGCTTTGATGCGGATATGGCAAAGGCATTTGCAGAAAGCCTTGGCGTAGAAGCAGAGTTTGTAGAAATTGACTGGGATAATAAGATTATGGAGTTGGACGGAAAGACCATCGACTGTGTATGGAATGGAATGACCCTGACAAGTGAGGTGACCAGTTCTATGGAATGCTCCAATGCTTACTGTAACAATGCACAGATTGTGATTGTTCCGGCTGATGTTGCAGATCAATATCAGGATACGGACAGTTTGTCAGACCTTTCCTTTGCGGTAGAGGCAGGAAGTGCCGGTGAAGAGCAGGTAAGCAGTCTGGGATTGGAGTATACTCCTGTAAAGGCTCAGGCCGATGCCTTGATGGAAGTCGCATCCGGCACATCCGATGCAGCAGTAATTGATTCCTTGATGGCGGCTGCTATGGTGGGAGAGGGAACCGGTTATGCAGATTTGACATATACTGTGGGACTGAACAGTGAGGAATATGGTGTTGGTTTCCGAAAAGGTTCTGATTTGGCCGCTGCACTGAATGACTTTTTGGCCGCGAGCTATGCGGATGGCAGCATGATGGAAATTGCCAAGACTTATGGTGTAGATGCAGCAGTCGTGGAACAATAAACACATAGTATTATGGAAGCAGCTTAATTGCAGGAGGCTGTCCATAAACTTATCATGATGTAACATTCAATAGAGAGTGGACTGTCCGCTCTCTATTTTCAGTCCTTATTAATCTGATATAGAATCCAGATGGCCGTCCTTTTTAAATGTCTGTTTTCATCAATAGATAATTTGCAGGCCCGGCTGTCAATTTAGAGAAAGCAGGAAAAGTACATGGAATTGATTATAGAACAAATGCCAATTGTGATCCGAGCGTTGAATGTGGGATTTGTACAGACATTGAAACTGTTTTTTGTGACCCTCATCGGTGCATTTCCATTGGGATTGGTGATTGCCTTTGGCTCGATGTCCAAATTTAAGCCTTTAAGTTACATAACGAAAATTTTTGTTTGGATCATACGTGGAACGCCTCTTATGATTCAATTGCTCATCATCTATTACTTCCCTGGCCTTGTGCTGCATAACCCTGTTTGGGGCGGCGGAGAGGCAGGGAGATTCCTGGCGGCGGCCGTGTCGTTTATCGTTAATTATGCATGTTATTTTTCTGAAATTTACCGCGGCGGTATCCAGGGAGTGCCGGTGGGACAGGAAGAGGCCGGACTTGTTCTTGGCATGACCAAGGGACAGATTTTCTGGAAAATTACTTTGCTGCAGATGATTAAACGAATTGTTCCTCCGATGTCTAATGAAATCATTACATTGGTCAAAGATACATCCCTTGCCCGAATCATTGCATTACAGGAGATTATTTGGGCCGGACAAGCATTTATGAAAGGTTCTCAGGGGATTTCAGGTGCCATCTGGCCGTTGTTTTTTACTGCGGTCTATTATTTGATCTGCAATGGAATCTTGACATTGCTGTTGGGAAGGCTGGAAAAGAAGCTGGATTATTTCAGATAGGGAAGGAGAGAGAAGATGTCGATTTTAGAAGTAGAACATATTTGTAAATCATTCGAGAATACAGAGGTATTGAAGGACATCAGCTTTTCTTTGGAAAAGGGGCAGGTTCTTTCCATTATTGGCTCCTCGGGCAGTGGAAAAACGACGCTGCTGCGATGTCTGAATTTTCTGGAACAGCCGGATAAGGGGATTATGCGTGTCAATGGAGAAACGCTGTTTGATGCAGAGGATGCTTCCACCAGACAGGAATCAGAGATTCGCAGGAAGAGACTGCATTTCGGGTTGGTATTTCAGTCTTTTAACTTGTTTCCGCAGTATACGGCAATGGAAAATGTGATGCTGGCAAAGGAGCTTTTGGCCAAGGAACAGCCGGATTACAAGGCCAGGAAAAAGGAAATCCATGCGGAGATTGAGGCACAGGCAAAAACGCTTTTGGATGAGATGGGGCTATCCGGCCGAAGGGATAATTATCCGCACCAACTTTCAGGAGGTCAGTGCCAGCGAGTGGCTATTGCACGTGCACTCGCGCTGCAGCCGGATATCCTGTGCTTTGACGAACCGACTTCCGCCCTGGATCCGGAGCTGACCGGAGAAGTATTGAAGGTCATCAAGGAACTGGCGGAGCAAAAGACGACGATGATCATTGTAACCCATGAGATGGCATTTGCAAGAGATGTGGCAGAACAAGTGATCTTTATGGACGAGGGATATATTCTGGAGCAGGGAGACCCTAAGCAGGTTTTTGAAAATCCGAGGGAAGAAAGAACGCGTCAGTTCTTGTCACGGTTTACGCGAGGATAGAAGGCAGTTTAAGTCTTATTGATTTTCTTTCCGTATTGTATTATAATCGTCAACGGAGGAGTTCGCAGATGAGTGAATTTGAGAAGGTTCAGACGGGCTTGGGAGAAGAGTGCGGCGTGTTCGGTGCTTATGATATGGAAGGCGGCGACGTGGCTGCTTCCGTGTATTATGGATTGTTTGCACTGCAGCACAGAGGACAGGAGAGCTGTGGAATTGCGGTGACAGATACCAATGGGCAGCGAAGGGTTTTGTCAAAAAAAGGTCTTGGCCATGTGGATGATGTGTTTGATGAGGAAACGCTGCAGGGATTAAAAGGAAATTTGGGCGTAGGACATGTTCGTTATTCCACGGCGGGTGGTACCTGCGTGGAGAACGCGCAGCCGCTTGTTATCAATTATGTGAAGGGAACCCTGGCAATCGCGCATAATGGGAATCTGGTGAATGCCATAGAACTGAGAAAAGAGTTGGAATATACGGGGGCAATTTTCCAGACAACTATTGATTCTGAGGTGATTGCATATCATATTGCACGCGAGCGTTTGAATGTAAGAAAAGCAGAGGATGCAGTCAAGAATGCGATGAAGAAGATTGAGGGAGCCTATGCGTTGGTGGTCAGCAGTCCACGTAAAATGATTGGAGCACGCGACCCAAGAGGTCTGAAACCACTGTGTATCGGAAAGAGGGATAATACCTGGTTTCTGGCATCTGAAAGCTGTGCGATTGCGGCGATAGGGGCAGAATTTGTTCGAGATGTTCGTCCGGGAGAGGTGGTCAGCTTTACGAAAGATGGAGTGAGTTCTGACATGAGTATGGCTGTTTCTCCTGAAAAGCAGACCAGATGTATTTTTGAATACATTTATTTTGCCCGCACTGACAGCACTTTGGATGGGGTCAATGTGTATCATGCCAGGATTGCAGCGGGAAAAGCGTTGGCAAACTCTTATCCGGTGGAGGCAGACTTGGTGGTTGGAGTGCCGGATTCCGGACTGGTGGCGGCAAAAGGCTACTCGGAGCAGTCAGGAATTCCCTATGGCATGGCATTCCACAAGAACAGTTATGTGGGACGCACCTTTATCAAGCCAAAGCAGAGCGACAGGGAATCCAGTGTGAAGATTAAACTGAACGTCATTTCTGAGGTAGTAAAAGGGAAACGAATTATCATGGTAGATGATTCCATTGTGAGGGGTACGACCTGCGCAAACATCATTAAAATGCTGAAAAAGGCAGGCGCAACGGAGGTTCATGTACGGATTAGTTCACCGCCCTTTTTGTATCCCTGCTATTTTGGAACGGATGTTCCGTCGGATGACCAGCTGATTGCCCATTCCCACACGACCGAACAGATTCGGGAAATGATAGGGGCGGATTCCCTGGGATATATGGAAGTGGCAAAATTAAAAGAGATGGTTGGGAATCTGGGGTACTGTGATGCCTGCTTTACAGGGCGTTATCCTATGAAAGTTCCGGATCATGATATCAGCCATGCGTTTGAATTGTAAGGTTTCTAAAAACGGTAGTGGAAGTATTAGCTGAAAAAAGATGCGGCAAGCAGACAGTCACTGGCTTTGCAGGTGATTACAAAATTTAGGGAGGTTACGGGTATGAGTATGGATCGTTATGTAAGTCCTCTTTCTGAGCGATATGCCAGCAAGGAGATGCAGTATATTTTTTCGCCGGATAAAAAGTTCCGGACATGGAGAAAACTGTGGATTGCACTGGCAGAGACAGAAAAGGAATTGGGACTGCAGATTACGGAGGAACAGATCGAGGAACTGAAAGCACATGCAGATGACATCAATTATGATGTGGCGAAGGAGCGGGAAAAGATTGTCCGGCATGATGTGATGTCCCATGTCTATGCTTACGGAGTACAGTGTCCGAAGGCAAAAGGGATCATTCATCTTGGAGCTACCTCCTGTTATGTAGGGGACAACACAGATATAATCATCATGTCTGAGGCATTGAAACTGGTGAGGAAAAAACTGCTGAATGTGATTGCGGAACTGGCGGAATTTGCAAAAAATCAGAAAGCACAGCCGACCCTGGCTTTTACCCATTTCCAACCGGCACAGCCGACGACTGTAGGAAAAAGAGCGACCCTTTGGATGCAGGAGTTTGAGATGGATTTAGAGGATCTGGATTATGTGCTGGGAAGCCTGAAATTATTGGGCAGCAAGGGGACCACTGGAACCCAGGCAAGCTTTTTGGAGTTGTTTGAAGGGAATCAGGAGACCATAGATAAGATTGATCCGATGATTGCAGAAAAGATGGGATTTGAAGCCTGCTATCCGGTATCCGGGCAGACCTATTCCAGAAAGGTTGACACACGGGTGTTGAATGTGCTTGCCGGGATTGCTGCCAGTGCCCATAAATTTTCTAATGATATCCGATTGCTGCAGCATTTAAAAGAGGTAGAAGAACCTTTTGAAAAGAGCCAGATTGGTTCCTCTGCTATGGCTTACAAGCGTAATCCTATGCGCAGTGAAAGGATTGCGTCTCTATCCCGCTATGTAATGATCAATGCCCTGAATCCGGCAGTTACCTCTGCTGCACAGTGGTTTGAACGTACGTTGGACGATTCGGCGAATAAGCGTCTGAGTGTGCCGGAAGGCTTTTTAGCGGTTGATGGAATTCTGGATTTGTGCCTGAATGTAGTAGATGGGCTTGTCGTTTATCCGAAGGTGATTGAAAAACGGCTGATGTCCGAACTTCCGTTTATGGCCACGGAGAATATCATGATGGATGCAGTGAAGGCCGGAGGAGACCGGCAGGAGCTGCATGAGAGGATTCGAGAACTGTCCATGGAGGCAGGAAGAAACGTCAAAGAAAAAGGAATGGATAATAATCTTCTGGAATTAATTGCAGAGGACCCGGCGTTTAATCTGACTCTGGAGGAACTCCAGAAGACTATGGAGCCTGACAGATATGTAGGTCGTGCCAAAGAGCAGGTGGAAGCATATTTGACACAGGTGATTGAGCCGCTTTTGGAAAAAAATAAAGAATATCTCGGTATGAAATCGGAGATTAACGTATAAAGAAATTATGCAAAGGACTGTTGCGTATCTGCTATTCTATGTTGCAGATGATTGCCGTAGTCCTTTTTCTTATTGTACAATGCAAGAAAAAGTCAGTGGCGCTTTTATTATACTATGAGGGAAAGGACAGGTAACTTATTATGGATGAAGTAGTAGGAGCAGAAGCACGGGAACTGCCGGTTCGCGTTCTTGCAGGAGTTTTGGCTGTTTTATTGGGAGCTGCGTTAATTGTAGACCAGACATTTTGGGGAATGATGGATGGCTTTCTGGACAAACTGCTTGTTCCGGTCGTGGAAACCCAGGCAGATGTCTTTGCAAAAGTACAGTCCAGAGCTTCTCGCAGGGAGGACACAGAAATTGAACACGAGATGAACATGCTTTTAGATGCAGCAGCGATTCCAGGAGAATCTGGTCTTCTTCTGAAAGATGCTGTGCCAACACCGTCAGCGGCAGAATCATCATCTCAGGAACCTGAATCTAAAGAGGAAGATGCTGTTGTCATGCGGTCTATCATTTCGGATGTTGTAATGCCGCAGGCAGAAGAAACAGAGAATCTGACTGCGGAAGCAACATTACCGGAAATTATCATGCCGATGCCTGAGGAGCCATATGTCATCGTGCCGGAATATTTGCCGGATGTTTCTGTGATTGTGGAAGATATTGTGAAAAATGTGTCTGAGCCAGATATCACTGTGCCGGAAAATCCAGACAATATTTCAACTTCCATTGAGAGCGGGCCAGAGGATATTGTGATTGAGGATATAGAGAATCCATCGGAGATGGTATCAGAACAGCGGCCGGATACTTCAACCCCATCGGAGGCCATTATACCGACGATACCAACAGAACCAGAGGTAATCATGCCTGAGAAGCCGGCAGAAGAGCCGGTAATGCCGGAACCTGCAGTGCCAGATATGGAAATAACAGAGCCAGGGGCGGCAGAGGATGTTCCTGCGGATATCGTGGAAGAAGAAAATGAGGAGACTGCGCCTGCTTCTTGTTTTCTTTTGGATGAAGCGGGAATGCTTTATGGGTTTCTTCCGGAATATGCAGATATTGCAGATGGCTGTCTGGCACTTCCGGCAGAATGCACCGGAATCCGAAGCGGCGCATTTATGGGATGCGGGGCAGGGATTATGGAACTATATATTCCTGCAGGCGCGTCAGTCATTGAGGAAGGAGCATTTTCAGGGTTAGACAATCTGGAATGGATTGACGTGGAAGGCGGGAATCCAGGGTATGCCAGTGAAGGCGGCGTTTTATTTGACAGTACCAGGTCGGTGCTGGTGAAATTCCCCAACGGAAGACTGTACGGTTATTCGGTTCCGTACTATGTGGCGTTGATTGCAGACAGGGCATTTGAAGGGACCTCTATTTACAGGCTGGATATCAGAAATTGTGCTGATCTTTCGTTCGGTGCCAATGCATTTGGGTATTCTGCGGGAAACGGGATTGAGATTGCAGTGCCGGAAGCAAAGTTTGATATGTATACACAGATGCTGTCCGGGTATGGATTCATTCTTACAAAATAATATGGCACGAATAAATCTTTGTAAATGTTTGTTGAAGATTTTTAAAAGTTGTTCTATAATAGGATGGACATGCCGGAAAAAGGCATAGAAGAACACTTGCAGGAATTGGAGACATGAGAAGATGAAAAAAGTAAGAACAAGATTTGCGCCCAGCCCTACAGGGAGGATGCATGTTGGTAATTTAAGGACCGCGCTTTATGCATATCTGATTGCCAAACATGAAGGAGGAGATTTTATCCTCCGTATTGAGGATACAGACCAGGAAAGATTCGTGGAAGGCGCCTTAGATATCATTTACCGGACATTGGAGAAGACAGGACTTCTTCATGATGAGGGGCCGGATAAGGATGGCGGAGCAGGGCCTTATGTGCAAAGTGATCGTAATGCTGCCGGATTATATTTGGAGTATGCGAAGCAGCTTGTAGAACAGGGAGATGCGTATTACTGCTTTTGCAGCAAGGAACGTCTGGATTCTCTTCGAACCTCTGTTTCACAGGATGGGACAGATATTGTGGTCTATGACAAGCATTGTCTTGGATTAAGTAAGGAAGAGGTGGAAGCGAATCTGGCAGCGGGTAAACCGTGGGTTATCCGTTTGAATGTGCCGAATGAAGGCGAAACTACATTCCATGATGAGATTTACGGTGATATTACGGTTCCGAACCAGGAATTAGATGATATGATCCTGATCAAGTCTGATGGCTATCCGACCTATAATTTTGCGAATGTAGTTGACGACCATTTGATGGGCATTACTCATGTTGTGCGGGGAAATGAGTACCTTTCTTCAGCGCCGAAATATAACCGGTTATATGATGCTTTCGGATGGGAAGTGCCGGTATATGTACATTGTCCTTTGATTACGGATGCGGAACACAAGAAACTGAGTAAACGGTGTGGTCATTCCTCGTATGAAGATTTGATTGATCAAGGCTTTGTATCGGAGGCGGTGGTCAATTATGTGGCGCTTTTGGGATGGTGCCCTTCGGACAACAAGGAGATTTTCACATTGTCCGAACTGGTAGAAGCATTTGATTATACGCATATGAGTAAATCACCGGCAGTATTTGATACGGTGAAGCTGAAATGGATGAATGGGGAATACCTAAAGGCAATGGATGAGGACAGGTTTTATGAGATGGCGAAACCTTATATCAGCGAAGTGATTTCTAAGGACTATGACATGTCTAAGATTGCCGCACTGGTAAAGACAAGAATTGAAATCTTTCCGGATATCCGGGAGCAGATTGATTTCTTCGAGGAAGTGCCGGAATATGATATTGCAATGTATACGCATAAGAAGATGAAGACGACGCCTGAGACCTCTTTGGAGGTGTTAAAGAGTCTGCTTCCGGTATTAGAGAGTCAGGAAGATTACAGCAATGATGCATTGTTCGAGACATTGAAGGGGTATGTGACAGAAAAGGGATGCAAGATTGGCTACGTGATGTGGCCGATTCGTACTGCGGTTTCCGGAAAACAGAACACGCCGGGCGGGGCTACGGAGATTATGGAAGTCCTTGGAAAGGAGGAATCCTTGAGCAGAATCCGCACGGCTGTATTGAAGTTGGAAAAAGAACTGTAATTGAGGGCGGAAGGAGTATAAAACTGATTTGAATCAGGCACAGAAAACAGCGGTTTCCCATGGAGAAGGTCCCTGCCTTGTGCTTGCGGGACCTGGTTCAGGTAAGACGCTGACAATTGTAAATCGAATAAAGTACCTGATAGAGGTGCACAATGTAAGACCAGAAGAAATTCTGGTCATTACTTTTACTAAATATGCGGCGCAGGAAATGAAACTGCGTCTTCAGGCATTGATGGAAGGAAATAGACCTTCGGTCACGATGGGAACCTTTCATGGGATTTACTATGGGATTTTAAAATGGGCGTACCATATGGGTCCCCAGAATATCCTTTCAGAAGATGAAAAATATCGAATGCTCCGTGAAATTATAAGTAAACAGGAGTTGGAAATCTTTGATGAGGAAGACTTTCTGCAGGGAATTGCCCTGGAGATCGGACGTATCAAAAATAACTGTCTGAATATTGAAGAGTATGAGGCAAAGCAGTGTTCCATAGAAACATTTCGCAATATTTACCGGGAATATGAAACATTTCGTAAAAATGCAAAAAAAATAGACTTTGATGATATGTTGGTTTTGTGTTATGATTTATTTAGGGAACGTCCGGATGTATTGAAGCTCTGGCAAAAGAAGTTTCGCTTCATTTTAGTGGATGAATTTCAGGATATCAATCAGGTACAGTATGATGTTATTAAAATGCTGGCTGCTCCGGAGGAAAATCTGTTCGTAGTAGGAGATGATGATCAGTCTATCTATGGATTTCGGGGAGCGGATGTAAAGCTGATGTTCCGGTTCTTAAAGGATTATCCGCAGGCAAAGCAGTTGCTTTTGGATATGAATTATCGTTCTACGGCGAATATTGTGCGGCATGCCCTGCATGTGATCGGACACAATGAAGTCCGGTTTGACAAAGCCATCCGGGCGCAGAAAAAGGCGGGGGCGGCACTTCATATACAGGAGACGCTTGACTCGGAGGATGAAGGAGCCTACGTGGTATCCGAGATTCAAAAGAGGATGGAAAGCGGCGTGCCGGCAGAGCAGATTGCCGTGCTTTACCGGGTGCATACGGATGTACGTGCTTTGGCAGGGCAGATGGTAAAGCAGAAAATTCCATTTTATATGCGAGATTTCATGCCGGATATTTATCAGCATTTTATCGCGAAAGATATTAAAGCCTATTTTCGACTGGCAGAAGGGGGACGGGAGCGGTCCGATTTTCTGTTGGTTATGAACCGGCCGAAAAGGTATCTGGGCCGTGCAGCTATGTCGGGGAGTGGAAGGGGTTCCTTTGAAGAACTCAGGCAGTTTTATTGCGATAAAGACTGGATGCAGGATCGGATTGACCAGTTTGAGTGGGACTTGAAGATGATGGGCCGGATGGCGCCATATGCAGCACTTCAATATCTCAGAAAGAAGATTGGATATGATGACTATCTGCGCGAATATGCAGATTCGAGAGGGGTACAGCCGTCAGAATATTTTGATGTGCTTTCAGAGATAGAAGAATCAGCAAAGCCATTTGCTGCAACGCAGGACTGGTTTGCACATATGCAGGAGTATACGGATGCTTTGAGGAAGCAGCGTCAGCAAAAGCAGACTGCCCCTGCAGGGGTGCGTCTGATGACGATGCATGCGTCGAAAGGGCTGGAGTTTGACACCGTTTTTATTATTCAGGCAAATGAAGGGAGGATTCCTTATAAAAAATCGTTGAAGGAGCAGGGATTAGAGGAGGAGCGCAGGCTGTTTTATGTGGCAATGACGCGTGCGAAGGAAATATTAAAAATTTCTTATGTCACGGTGAAGAGTGGCAAAGATGCCCTCCCGTCCAGGTTTATAGAGGAGGTATTTCAATCCCCAAAAAGTTCGGCTTCTATTGACAAACCTTTAAAACACGATAGAATAAAAGCAGGACATTAATTCGTTTTGCTTTCGGGAGGTGTTATATGAAAAAGAGAACATTTTACTTATTGTTTTCTATATTTTTAACATGTTTGATGTTGGGAGGCTGTAAGAAAAATGTAGGAACACCGGAAGACAACCCGGTGGTGGAGGAAGAACCAGAGGCGGAAGAGGACACAGGCTATGTGTTTGGGTACAGCTGTATTGATATGGACAATCCTTATTTCGATACACTGCGGCGTTCTCTTGAGAATACATTAGGTGAAGAGGAATATCAGTTGATTTCAAAAAATCCAGGAGCAGATGCCAGGGTGCAGGGCGAACAGATACAGGAATTGATTGAAGAAGGGGTGGATGCGGTTTTTCTTTGTCCGGTGGACTGGGAGGAGATTACCCCGTCCTTGGAGGCGTTAAGAGACGCGGGAATTCCTGTTGTCAATATTGATACGCATGTGAAGGAGAGCGACCTGGTTAAGGCTTATATTGGCTCTGATAACAGGAATGCCGGATACGTGTGTGGAGAGGACTTGAAAAAGAAGTGTCCGGAAGGCGGAAAAATCCTGATTTTAGAATGTCCGTCTATGAGTTCCATTAATGACAGGATTACCGGATTTGAGCAGGCGGTTTCAAATGCCGGATTTGAAGTTTTGGACAGGGCTGATGTCAATGGAGATATGGAAAAGGCAAAGGAGGCCATGGAGGAATTTTTAAAGACGTATCAGGAGATTGATGCGGTGATGTGTGGAAATGACCGGATAGCCCTTGGCGCATTGAGGGCCTTGGAAGCATCGGGGGAGTCCGGGCAGGAAACGGTTCGGATTTATGGTGTGGATGGTTCTCCGGAGATAAAGAGCGAGATTGCAAAGCCGGACAGCCCTATGACGGGGACTGGCGCACAGTCTCCAATCAGAATCGGAAAGGAGGCCGCGGAGATCGGAATTGCAATTCTGGAGGGGGAAGATTTTGAGGAGGAGACTTATGAAGATACGTTCCTCATTGATAAGGGAAATGTGGAGATGTATGGAACAGACGGCTGGCAGTAAGAGGCTTTGTTCTGAGTTCATGAGTGATTTTTTTAGATACAAGCAGGCAGTATTATGAAGCGAGATTACACAGGCAGGTATTAACATTTTACACAACAGATGGCTAGGCAGTACAGGATGGACTTATAGGAGGAAAAGCACATGAAGAAAGTGGAAGGATACCCGCAGCCGTTGGGTGTGACAACGAAACAGAATAAGGTGAATTTTGCAGTTTCCGTACCGGCAGGGAAGAAGTGTGAACTTCTTTTGTATCGTGCCGGAAAGACAGAACCGGCTTATGTCTATGATATGCCGGAGGAAGAAGGGCTGGGGGAAATACGCTTTCTTGCCGTGGAGGGTCTGGATGGACACAAATATGAGTATAATTTTAAAATTGATGACAGAGTTATGTTGGATCCTTATGTGCGTGAACTGGCAAGGACCAGAAAATTTGGCGAGGCACCGGATATCAGCAGGCATGAGGTGCGGGGGCGCTTCCTCTTATCCGATCATGACTGGGAAGGAGACCGGATTTTAAAGCTTCCCTACCATGAAGTCATTGCATATAGTCTCCATGTACGGGGGTTTACAAAGCATGGTTCCTCAAAAGTAAAACATAAAGGGACTTTTGCTGGAATCATAGAGATGCTTCCTTATCTGACAGAGTTGGGAATCAATCAAATCCAGTGTATGCCAATTTATGAGTTTGAAGAAGTAGATGGAGGACGTATCAATTATTGGGGGTACGGTAAAGCCTGCTATTTCGCACCGAAAGCTTCGTATAGTGCAACAGGACATGCAGCAGGAGAATTGAAGGATATGGTGAAGGCCTGCCATAAAGCCGGGATTGAGGTGGCGCTTGAGATGCCGTTTACTCCGAAGGTTCCGATCCAGACAGTGATAGAATGTCTAAAATATTATATGTTGGAATATCATATAGATGGATTTATCGTGAATCCCTATAATGTGTCATGGGATAGTCTCAAACAGGACCCGCTGCTCAAAGGGACAAAACTGATGCAGAGGGATGATTTCTTCCAGAATACCATGCGGCGTTTCCTGAAAGGAGATGAGGACATGGTCAATGAGGTGATTAGTGCACTGAGATTAAATACCAATGAAAATGGAAAGTGTAATTACATTACCGGCCACACGGGTTTTACCATGTATGATCTGGTATCTTACGAGGCCAAGCACAATGAGGCTAATGGGGAAAGAAATCAGGATGGACCAAATTATAATTATAGTTGGAACTGCGGAGCAGAAGGACCTAGCAGAAAGCGTGCGGTTACGGAGCTTCGGAAAAAGCAAATAAAAAACGCATTTTTGCTGTTGCTGACAGCACAGGGGACTCCGTGTATCCTTGCAGGAGATGAGTTCTGGAATACCCAAAAGGGCAACAACAACGTATACTGTCAGGACAATGATACGTCATGGCTGGATTGGAATAAGCTGAAAAGAGATGACAGCCTGTTTCAGTATGTAAAAGAGCTGATTGCATTCCGCAAGGAACATATGGCGCTTCATCAAAAGGCTCCATTACTTGGGTTAGACAGGGATGCCTGCGGCTTACCGGATGTTTCCTATCATGGGGAGAATGCATGGCAGATTCCGTCAGAAGTGCATAGCAGGCAGTTGGGAGTGTTATATTGTCAGGGCAGGGAGCCGGAGGATATTTGTTTTGTTGCTTATAATATGCACTGGTTAAAACATTCTTTCGCATTGCCGGCTTTACAGAAGCATAAGAAATGGTATCAGGTGATAGGTACAACGCGGGATGTCCTGCTAAAACCGGTAGAGAAGAATGAAGACACAGATGAAGCGAAGAACGGGGATACAGAGAATTCCGCAGAGCGTACGGTATCTAAGGGCGCGAAAAGTCCGGCCGGGAGCGCAGATGAGGAACAACGGCGGATTAATCTGGATGCCCGCAGCATTGTGGTGTTGGTAGGAAGATAGAAAGTGAGTGAGCAATATGATCAAAGCGGTTGAACATTTCCGTACGATTACAAAACATAAGCTGCTTGTCATGAAGGAATGTTTTCAGGTAGGTCTGTATAAGCAGGGGTTTCTTCATGACTTGTCAAAATATACCTGGACAGAGTTCCGCGTCGGCTGTCAGTTCTATCAGGGAACCCAGAGTCCCAACAATGCAGAGAGGAGAGCCAGAGGTTATTCCTCTGCATGGCTGCATCATAAGGGAAGAAATAAGCATCATTATGAATACTGGGTTGACTATGGAATTGACGGGAAGAAAAATCTGATCGGTATGAAGATGCCGGTAAAATATGTTGTGGAGATGTTTATGGACCGCGTTGCCGCATCAAAAGTATATAAGGGTGCGGCGTATCAGGAGTCAGACCCCCTGAAATATTTCCAAAAAGGCGGGACTGATGATTATGTGATGCATGAGGATACAAAGAGACTCCTTGCCAAACTGCTGACGATGCTGGCAGAAGAAGGAGAGGAGAAAACATTCCGCTATATCCGCGAAAAAGTGCTGAGACGCAGAAGATGGAGTAGAATCAGGACAAGGATAGGCAGGAGATATATACAGGTATGAAAAGTGATAATTGATAATTCTAAAAAAAATACTTTTAAAAAACAAACCAGTGTGCTATAATAGTCCGCAGTAACGGTATCTATAGTTTAAAACAGGGGCAATAGAGTTACTATAAAGTATGATGATCAGGAGGAGAAAAGATGAAACACATTAAGACACTGAATACTCAGCCATTGAACCATACAGTGAATAAAGGCGGATGCGGCGAATGTCAGACATCCTGCCAGTCTGCTTGCAAGACATCCTGCACAGTGGGAAATCAGACATGTGAACATAAAAAGTAAGAAAAATCTGCTGGACATGCAAGATTGTTAAGGCAGCGGCCGAAGTCGCTGCTTTATCCTTGTGTAAACATTTATACTGGAAGCATCATGAATCAGATGCTTTTTGAAAGTGAGGAGTATCCAGTGATACATCAATATCAGAATAATGGATATAACATTGTCCTTGATGTGAACAGCGGGTCTGTTCATGTTGTGGACAAGATTGCATATGATGTCATTGCCTGTCTGGAAAGGCAGAACCCTTGCCATACGCCTGAAACGTTGAGAAGGCAGGAGACGTTGAATGAGCTGGTCAGGATACTTTCGGAATATCCGAGTCAGGAACTGGAAGAAGTCTTAGAGGCAGTTTTGGAACTCGCGGAGTCAGGACGGCTGTTCGTACAGGATGATTATGAAGATTATATTGGTGAAGTGAAGCAGCGTAAGACAGTAGTGAAGGCACTGTGTCTGCATATTGCGCACGACTGTAACCTTGCCTGCAGATATTGTTTTGCAGAAGAAGGGGAGTACCATGGAAGACGTGCATTGATGTCCTATGAAGTGGGAAAGAAGGCATTAGATTTTCTGATAGCCAATTCTGGAAATCGGCGGAATCTGGAAGTGGACTTCTTTGGTGGAGAGCCGTTGATGAACTGGCAGACCGTGAAAGATTTGGTGGCTTACGGCAGAGGGCTGGAAGAGCAGTATGGCAAGCATTTCCGCTTTACATTGACGACCAATGGGGTATTATTAAATGATGAAGTGCAGGATTTTGTCAATCGGGAGATGGATAATGTTGTCTTAAGTCTTGATGGAAGGAAGGAAGTCAATGACAGAATGCGGCCGTTTAGAAATGGTAAGGGCAGCTACGATTTGATTGTGCCGAAATTCCGGAAACTGGCAGACAGCCGTAATCAGGAGAAATACTATATCCGTGGGACATTTACCCGTCAGAATCTGGATTTTTCGAAGGATGTGCTGCATTTTGTGGATTTGGGATTTCAGCAGATTTCCATTGAGCCGGTTGTCGGTGAAGCAGAAGATCCATATGCAATTCAGGAGAAAGATTTGCCACAGATTTTTGAAGAATATGATACGCTGGCAAAGACCATTGTGGAATATGAGAAAAAAGGGAAGGGATTTAATTTCTTCCATTTCATGATAGATTTGGAGGGCGGTCCATGCGTAGCGAAGAGACTGTCCGGCTGTGGTTCCGGCACAGAATACCTTGCGGTAACGCCATGGGGAGATTTGTATCCCTGCCATCAGTTTGTGGGGGATGAAAAGTTTCTGATGGGAAATGTGGAACAAGGAATCATAAGAACGGAAATAGCAGAGGAATTCCGAAGCTGCAGTATTTATTCGAAGGAGAAATGCAGGAATTGTTTTGCGAAGTTTTACTGCAGCGGTGGCTGTATGGCAAATTCCTACAAGTTCCATCATACAATCCATGACACTTATGATATCAGTTGTGAGATGGAGAGAAAGCGTGTGGAATGTGCGATTATGATACAGGCTGCACTGCGGGATAATGAGGAATGAAAGTTGGCATTTGTACAACGATTTCACAGAATGCATCAATAGATATCTTTAAAAATGAAAACAACAGAAGGGTTCTGCGTAAGTACGCAGGCGAAGAAAGGAACGAAGAACATGAAGAAAAGCAAAGGCATTATCAGCCTGATCGTGATTGCGGCTCTGCTTGGACTATTGGGTTTCACAGCCGTAAAAGGATTTGGGGAAGATGGCTCAGGTGCCGCACGGAACATCAAACTAGGCCTTGATCTGGAAGGTGGAGTCAGTATCACATATCAGGTGAAGGGTGGTACGCCGTCAGCAGAGGACATGGCAGATACCATCTACAAGCTGCAAAGACGTGTGGAGCAGTACAGTACGGAGGCAACCGTATATCAGGAAGGCGACGACAGGATCAGCATTGAAATTCCTGGTGTATCGGATGCTAATAAGATTCTGGATGAACTGGGACAGCCAGGTTCTTTGTATTTTATTGCTGAAACAGACAATGACGGAAAAGAAAATTATTCTTTATCTGATTCTACCGGCGATTATGAGCTGAATAAGACTATCGAAGAGCTGCAGGAAGAAGGTGCGGTTGTACTGAGTGGTACGGATGTCAAGAGCGCTTCCGCACAGGTACAGACAGACAGTCTGACAAATGTAAACAAAAATGTGGTTTCTCTGGAGTTTAATGCGGAGGGAACAGAGAAATTTGCAGAGGCCACAAAAGCTGCATATGCGGCGAAGGAGACCATTGGAATTTATTATGACGGTGCATTTATCAGTGTGCCCAATGTAAATGCAGAGATTACGGATGGGAAGGCTATCATCGAGGGGAGCATGAGTTTCGAGGCAGCAGACAGGCTGGCATCTACTATCCGTATTGGTGGATTGAACCTGGAGCTGGAAGAACTGCGTTCTAATGTGGTAGGTGCACAGCTTGGTGAGGAGGCAATCAGTACCAGCCTGAAGGCAGGGGCTATCGGTCTGGCAATTGTATTTATTTTTATGTGTGTAGCTTACCTCCTTCCTGGTTTCGCATCCAGTATTGCACTTTTAGTCTATACCGGATTGATTCTGGTGCTGTTAAATGCATTTGAGATTACACTGACATTGCCGGGAATTGCCGGTATTATCCTGGGTATTGGTATGGCGGTAGATGCGAATGTTATCATATTTGCCAGAGTGCGAGAGGAACTGGCTGAAGGAAAGACAGTGAAAAGCTCTCTGAATGCCGGATTCCAGAAGGCTATGTCCGCAATTCTGGATGGAAATATTACAACCCTGATTGCTGCGGCAGTGCTCGGCTGGCTGGGAAGCGGTACGGTGAAGGGATTTGCTCAGACACTGGCATTGGGCATTGTGGTATCTATGTTTACAGCTCTTGTGATTACCAGAATCATCATTTATTCCTTCTATGCGATTGGACTTCGGAACCAGAAGCTTTATGGACATCCGAAAAAGACTGAGGGAGCGCCGATTAACTTCCTTGGGAAACGGAAGATGTTCTTTGGCATTTCCGTTGCGTTGATTGCGATTGGATTTGTATTTATGGGAATCAATGGAGCGCAGGGCAACGGTATTATGAATTACAGCCTGGAATTTAAGGGCGGAACTTCTACCAATATTACATTTGACAAGGATTATACATTAGAAGAGATTGATAAGGATATCGTTCCGCTAATTGAGGATGCTACAGGGGATAACAATGTACAGGTGCAGAAAGTGGAAGGAACCAACGAGGTTATCTTCAAGACTCAGACGTTGGATTTGGATAAACGTGAAGCATTTGTAGAGACTATGACAGATAAGTTTGATGTGGATGAAGGAAAGATTACCACAGAGAACATCAGCTCTACCGTAAGTTCCGAGATGCGTCAGGATGCAATTATCGCAGTGATCGTGGCTACTATCTGTATGCTTTTGTATATCTGGTTCCGGTTTAAGGATATCCGTTTTGCAACCAGTGCGGTGCTGGCACTTTTGCATGATGTACTTGTCGTGCTAGCGTTCTATGTGGTGGCAAGAGTTTCTGTTGGAAACACCTTTATCGCATGTATGCTTACGATTGTCGGATATTCTATCAATGCGACGATTGTTATTTTCGATAGAATCCGTGAGGAATTAAGGACAAAGAAGAAAAATGAGGGGCTTGATGAGCTTGTGAACCGTTGTATCACGAAGACATTGACCAGAAGTATTTATACCTCTCTTACGACCTTTGTCATGGTGGCAGTACTCTTTGTCATGGGTGTCAGCTCCATCAAAGAATTCGCGCTGCCATTGATGGTAGGTATTATATGCGGAGCTTATTCTTCCGTATGCATTACAGGTGCACTGTGGCATCTCATGAAGACACGGGAGAGCAAAAAAGTGGAAGCAAAATAGGGAATATATCAGAAATAGGAGGCACATTGCTGTCTTTGCAGAAATAGAGAAGGGCTGTTTCCTGCCTGGCACTTGTCGGGGGAGACTGCCCTTTCTTTCCGTAAACATTGTAAAAACGGATTGCTGCTCATAGTTTTGCAGTGAGCAGCGATTGAATACATATAGGTTTGCTGACATAAGATAAAAAGAGAGACAGAGGGCTGTAAAAATGGAAAAATGGTTCATAAAAATGAAGAAGGCGGATTTTCAGGCCATCGCAGACAAATACTACATTTCTCCAATCCTGGCAAGGTTGATTCGTAATCGGGATGTAATTGAGGAAGAGGAGGTTGACAGATATCTGAATGGAACAACTGCAGATTTATATGATGGAATGCTGATGAAAGATATGGACAAGGCGGTGTCAATTCTGGCAGGAAAAGTCAAGGAGAAGGCTGCCATCCGAATTATAGGAGATTATGATATTGACGGAGTCAATGCCACTTATATTCTACAGGAAGGGCTGTCCAGGCTGGGAGCGCGTGTGGATACAGATATTCCGGATCGAATCAGGGATGGGTATGGACTCAATCAGATGTTGATTGACAGGGCATTGGAAGATGGGATTGATACGATCATTACCTGCGACAATGGTATTGCGGCACTGGAAGAAGTCGCTTATGGAAAAGAGCACGGACTGACAATCGTTGTAACGGATCATCATGAGGTACCTTACCGGGAAAACGAGGAAGGACGGGAATACCAAATGCCGAATGCAGATGCCGTTGTAGACCCGCATCGGCCGGATTGTGAGTATCCGTTCAAGGGATTATGCGGCGCAGGGGTTGCTTATAAGCTGATGCAGGCTCTCTATCAAGCGATGAACAGAGACTGCGCAGAGATTGATTTCTTGATAGAAAATGTTGCCATTGCGACCGTAGGGGATGTAATGGATCTGTGTGGAGAAAATCGAATTTTTGTCAAGCAGGGACTGAAAAGGTTAAAACAGACTCAAAATGAAGGCCTGAGGGCTTTGATTGAATGTACAGGAGTTCCTGTAGAACGGCTGAGCGCCTATCATATTGGATTTGTACTTGGACCATGTATCAATGCCGGTGGAAGGTTGGATACGGCGAAGCGGGCACTTCAGCTTTTGAATGCTAAAGACCGCAATGAGGCTGTTGTATTGGCAGAGAAGCTGCGGGAACTCAATGAGAGCCGAAAGGAGATGACAGAGCAAGGTGTTCTTCAGGCGATTGACTTGATTGAAAATGCATCTTTGGCAGAAGATAAGGTGTTGGTTGTATATCTTCCGGACTGTCATGAAAGTATTGCGGGGATCATTGCGGGGCGCATCCGGGAGAAATATTATCGGCCTGTCTTTGTTTTGACTTTGACAGAAGATGGGGTTAAGGGGTCCGGGCGTTCCATTGAAAGCTATCATATGTTTGAGGAAATGTGCAAATGCCGTTCACTGTTTACAAAGTTTGGGGGACATAAATTAGCTGCCGGTTTATCCTTAAAAGAGGAAAATGTAGATTTGTTCCGAAAGACCATCAATGAATTAGCAGATTTGAGTGAGGATGATCTGACAGAGAAGGTGTCTATTGATATGCAGCTTCCCTTACTTTATATCTCGGAGAAATTAATCACGGAGCTGGATAAACTGGAGCCCTATGGGAAGGGAAATCCGAAACCACTATTTGTAGAAAAGAACCTGCGCGTGATTGCGCCGCGGATTATAGGGAAGAATCGCAATGTGTTGAAATTTCAGGTAGAGGACGCGAAGGGAATCCGGATAGAAGCTGTTTATTTCGGGGATGTACAGGAATGCATGGAATATATGCGGCATAAAGAAAAGATGGCATTTACCTTTTATCCAACAGTCAATGAGTACATGGGAAGAAGAAGCCTCCAGATGACAGTAGTAAATTATCGATGAATTACGGCTTTACAATTGGAAAAAAAATGTTATACTAGAAAATATATTTCTACAGGTATGCTTGATATATTATAAAATTTTGTACTGTTTTTGTTGAAAAATGTTGAATTTTATATACAAATAGCTCTTGCATTATAAATTGCAAATGGAATGTCAGAGGAACTGTTTAAATGTGGGAATAGTTTTGGGTAAGAAAGTGGGGGATTGGTATGGCAGGGACAAAAGAATATGAATTATTAAATAAGAATCTGGGGATGGTTGATGGCCATGCAGTGATGAATCCTGATGATTATCAAGACCCTGATGCTTTATATCGGACGATGATCAACCGGATTCGAAAATATCATCCGTCTGCTGATATCTCTTTGATTGATAAAGCGTATAAGCTGGCGAAGGAAGCACACAAGGACCAGGTGCGTAAATCCGGGGAGCCTTATTTGATTCATCCACTGTGGGTGGGAATCATCCTGGCGAATCTGGAGATGGATAAGGAAACAATTGTAGCAGGGATGCTCCATGATGTTGTGGAAGATACGGACGTGACGATAGAAGATATTTCCCGGGAATTTGGGGAAGAGGTCGCTCTGTTGGTCGATGGTGTGACGAAGCTTGGACAGTTAAGCTATTCTAAGGACAAATTGGAGATTCAGGCAGAGAATCTGCGTAAGATGTTTTTGGCAATGGCAAAGGATATTCGGGTTATCATCATTAAGCTGGCAGACCGTCTGCACAATATGCGGACCCTGGAATTTATGATTCCTGAGAAGCAGAAGGAAAAAGCCAGGGAGACGATGGACATCTATGCGCCAATTGCGCAGCGGCTCGGTATTTCCAAGATTAAGATAGAACTGGATGATCTCTCATTGAAGTATTACCAGCCGGATGTTTATATTCAGCTTGTCAAGGATTTAAATGAGCGCAAGATGCAGCGGGAAGAGTTTGTGCAGGAGATTGTTAAAGAGGTCTCCCAACATATGGAGAACGCTCATATTGAGGCAAAGGTATATGGGCGCGTGAAGCATTTTTTCAGCATCTATAAGAAGATGGTGAATCAGAATAAGACACTCAATCAGGTGTTTGATATCTTTGCAGTGCGTATTATTGTAAATTCGGTGAAGGACTGCTATGGTGCTCTGGGGGTAATCCATGAGATGTATACACCAATTCCGGGGCGCTTCAAAGATTATATTGCAATGCCCAAGGCAAATATGTATCAGTCTCTGCACTCTACGCTGATGGGGCCCTCCGGGCAGCCCTTTGAAATCCAGATTCGGACAGAGGAAATGCATAAGACAGCAGAATATGGAATCGCAGCTCATTGGAAATATAAAGAAAGCGGAGATTCCACAAAGAGCCTAAAAACCCAGGAAGAAGAGAAGTTAAGTTGGCTGCGCCAGATTTTGGAGTGGCAGCGGGATATGTCGGATAACCGGGAATTTTTGAGCCTGTTGAAAGGCGATTTAGATTTATTTGCGGAGGATGTCTACTGCTTTACGCCCAATGGTGATGTGAAAAGCCTGCCAAATGGTTCTACTCCTGTGGATTTTGCGTATGCAATCCACAGTGCGGTTGGGAATAAGATGGTAGGAGCCAGGGTTAATGGAAAACTGGTGAATATTGATTATAAAGTCCAAAATGGAGACCGTATTGAGGTACTGACCTCTCAGAATTCAAAGGGGCCCAGCCGGGACTGGCTCAATATTGTGAAGAGTCCACAGGCGAAATCAAAGATTAACCAATGGTTTAAACGAGAATTCAAGGAAGAGAATATTATACGAGGACGGGAACTGATTGCTTCTTACTGCCGGACAAAGTCTATTAATCTGACAGATGTACTGAAGCCAAAATATCAGCAGGCTGTGCAGAAAAAATATGGATTTCGCGATTGGGATGCGGTCCTTGCGGCGGTTGGTCACGGAGGGCTGAAGGAAGGACAGGTTGTCAACCGTCTTCAGGAGGAATACGAGAAGGAACACAGAAGAGAAATCACGGAAGAACTGATGATGGGGAGGCTTTCTGAGGCCGGGACACAGAAAGTACATGTGGCAAAGTCAAAGAGCGGGGTCATTGTCAAAGGGATTTCTGATTTGGCAGTACGTTTCCCAAGATGCTGTAATCCGGTGCCCGGGGACGAAATTGTAGGATTTGTCACTCGTGGAAAGGGAATGACTATCCATCGTACGGATTGCGTGAATATGCTTCACCTTTCCGATACAGAGAGGGAGCGCTTGATTGATGTAGAGTGGGGAGAGCCGCCAGAGGAAGAAAAAGGCGGACAGTATCTTGCAGAACTGAAGATTTATGCAGATGATCGTCAGGGACTTTTGATGGAGATTTCTAAAATCTTTAATGAAGGAAAAATGGATGTGAAATCCATGAATGTGCGGACAAACAAAAAAGGAACTGCGACCTTTGACATGGGATTTATCGTGCATGGCAGAGAGGAACTGGAAAAGGTAATTGAAAAAATACGTCAGATTGAAAGTGTGATAGATATCGAAAGGACGGCAGGATAAACAGAGTGAAGCCGACAACAAATTGATGCACTGATTAACACAAATATATGATGACAGGCAGGGATGATGAATGAATATTGAGACATTTGTAATTGGAATGATTGAGACAAATTGTTATCTTGTGAGCAATCCGGATACAAAAGAATGTGTGATTATAGATCCGGCGCTCTATTCTGCAGACTTGACCGCTCATATCCGAAGTGAAGGGCTGTCTGTGCGGGCTATTCTTCTGACGCATGGACATTTCGATCATATTATGGGGATTGACGGTTTTTTAAAAGAATTTAAGGTGCCGGTGTATGCACACCGGGAGGAAGCAGTACTTCTGAACAATGCAGCTTACAATGCATCATCGAATTATGGAGAAGCATATACGTATTCCGGAGCTTCTTATGTGGAAGACGGGCAGATACTGGAGCTTGCGGGAATAGAATTTCAAGTCTTTCATACCCCGGGGCATACGATTGGCGGATGCTGCTACTATGTAGCGCAGGAAAAGGTTCTTTTTAGTGGAGACACGCTGTTCCGGTTGGATGTGGGAAGGTCGGATCTTGCAACCGGCAATGGAAGGCAGCTTATAGATTCTATTCGGAAGAAGCTCTTGGTCCTGCCGGAGGACACGGTTGTTTATCCTGGTCATATGGAACATACGACGATAGGGGATGAGAAGCGCCGCAACCCGTATCTGTAATTACGGTGTGGAGATGAAATATTTATGATTACACTTTCATGCAGAGAAACTTTCTATACTTATAATTTGTATCATATCGTAAAAGCCTTTTTTCCAGAATCGGAAATCAGGCAGACAGTGGAAAAAGAGCAGGAACTTCTTGTGAAACTTGTGTTAGACGAGGGTTCTTGTTTTTCTGTTCCGAAAGATATGGAGAAGACGCTGGCGAGCCGGGATGAACAGAAGAAGTGGGTGACCAGTCTCGTATATGACTGGCTGTCTGTATACACAGGAAAACATCTGTCGTGGGGGATGCTGACCGGAGTGAGACCAACCAAATTGGCTATGAGAATGCTCGATGATGGAAAGGATATAGAGACTGCTGCTGCTTATATGAAAAAAGAGTATAAAGTCACCGAGGAAAAGGCAATGCTGGCATCTCAGATTGCCGGCCGGGAGCAGGCACTTCTTTCTTCATTGGATTATCAAAATGGGTTCAGTCTATATGTGGGAATTCCATTTTGTCCAAGCATTTGTTCTTATTGTTCTTTTGGATCTTCACTGGCAGAATTGTGGCAAGACCGGATGGAGGAATATCTGGACGCATTGTTTCAAGAAATTCGGGCGATTGGCAGGATGACAGCAGGAAAAAAACTGGATACGGTATATATCGGCGGCGGGACACCGATTATACTGGAGGCAGAACAGTTGGAACGGCTCTTGTCTCTTATTGATGAGATGTCAGGGGAGCATCCTTTGGAATATACGGTAGAGGCAGGACGTCCAGATTGTATTACGAGGGATAAATTAGAAGTTCTAAAACAACATCCGGTTACTCGTATTTCTGTGAACCCACAGACAATGCAGCAGAAGACTTTAGGACTTATCGGCCGGAGACATTCGGTGCAGGATGTAAAAGAAACGTTTTATCTGGCAAGGAAGCTTGGATTTGATAATATTAATATGGATCTGATAGCCGGTCTGCCCGGCGAGACTGCATTGGATATGCAGGATACGCTGAAACAAATCGAGGAATTGAAGCCGGACAGCCTTACTGTTCATTCTCTCGCGATTAAGCGGGCGGCAAGAATGGGACAGGAGTGGGAACACAGGAAAGTAATCACACCTTGCAAAGAGATTTCACAGATGGTGGAGGACAGTGCAGCATCCGCGAAACGGATGGGGCTTGTACCTTATTATCTATACAGGCAGAAAAATATCGCAGGAAATTTTGAAAATGTGGGTTATGCAAAGGTTGACAAAGCCGGAATTTACAATATACTTATTATGGAGGAAAAGCAGACGATATTAGCGGCAGGTGCAGGGACGACGACGAAGATTGTGCTGCCAGAGAAAATTCGTATGGAGAATGGAAAAGAAACGAATCTGCTTCGGATTGAAAATGTAAAAGACGTTACGGAATATCTTGCCCGTATCGATGAGATGATTGAACGCAAGATGACTGCATGGCAGTCTGTCTTATAATACTATAGGAAATGTGTTTCCATTTTTATAGAAGAAAGGAAGAGAGTATATGGCATTGAAGAAAAAACCTGTTACCGGAATGAAAGACATGCTTCCGGAAGAGATGGAAATCCGGGATTATTGTGTGGGACTGATTAAAGACACCTACAAATCTTTTGGTTTCTGCTCCATCGAGACACCCTGTGTGGAACATATTGAAAACTTATGCAGTAAACAGGGCGGAGATAATGAGAAATTAATCTTTAAAATTTTGAAGCGCGGAGAAAAGCTGAAGGTAGAAGAGGCAAAAGAGGAAAGTGACCTGGTAGATGGCGGGCTGCGTTACGATTTGACAGTTCCACTTTCCCGTTATTATGCGAATCACGCAAATGAGCTGCCCTCTCCCTTTAAGGCATTGCAGATGGGCAATGTATGGCGTGCAGACAGGCCTCAGAGGGGACGCTTCCGTCAGTTTATGCAGTGTGACATTGATATTTTGGGGGAGGCTTCGAATCTTGCTGAGATGGAACTGATTCTGGCAACGACCACATTGCTTGGGAAACTGGATTTTCATAATTTTACCATTCGCATCAATGACCGTCGTTTCTTAAAGGCAATGGCGGCATACAGTGGTTTTGAAGAGAAAGATTATGATAAAATATTTATTACTCTGGATAAAATGGATAAGATAGGGCTGGACGGTATTCGAGCGGAATTAGAGGAAAATGGTTATGCGAAAGAATCGGTGGAAAAATATCTGCAAATATTTGAAGAGATTACGAACGATGTGGAAGGTGTACGCTGGTGCGGCAAAAAATTGGAAGGTTATCTCCCGGCGGACGCGTCCGTCTCGTTGGAAACGATCATGACGGGAGTGGAAAGCGCAAAGGAGGCTGATTTTAAGATTTGCTTTGATCCCACTCTGGTTCGCGGCATGTCTTATTATACAGGGACGATTTTTGAAATTTCCATGGATGAGTTTGGTGGTTCTGTAGGCGGCGGCGGCAGATATGATGAGATGATTGGAAAATTCACAGGTCAGGATACCCCGGCAGTTGGGTTTTCCATTGGATTTGAACGGATTGTCATGCTCCTGCTTGAGCGCGGATATCAGATTCCATCCGGACGTGCGAAGAAAGCCTATCTTCTGGAAAAGAATCTTCCGAATGAGAAGGTTCAGGAAACATTAAATCAGGCAAAGGCTGACCGTGCTGCGGGGGTGCAGGTGATGGTGGCTAATATGAAGAAAAATAAAAAGTTCCAGAAGGAACAGTTGATACAGCAGGGTTATCACGAAATTACAGAAGTGTATTGCAGAAAGGCAGGAGAATGATTATGGCAGAGTCTATGAGAGGCTTACACCGCACCCATCGCTGCGGTGAACTTTCGGTGGAGAATATCGGAGAACAGGTTACCGTTATGGGATGGGTTCAGAAGAACAGAAATAAGGGTGGACTTGTCTTTGTGGATGTGAGAGACCGTTCCGGTATTATTCAGGTTGTTTTTGAGGAAGGACAGGCGGAGACAGAGTTGATTGAAAAGGCGGCCGGACTGCGTTCTGAATATGTGGTTGCAGTTGTGGGAGATGTAAAAAAGCGTTCCGGCGCGGTCAATCCCAACATAGCTACCGGGGAAATCGAGGTCATTCCGAAAGAACTGCGTATTCTTTCGGAGTCTGCGACTCCTCCGTTTCCGATTGAGGAAAATTCCAAGACAAAAGAGGAATTGCGCTTGAAATACCGTTATTTGGATTTGAGAAGACCGGATTTGCAAAAGAATCTCATGATGCGAAGCAAGGTGGCGACATTGACGCGTCAGTTCTTGGCAGAGGAGGGATTTTTAGAGATTGAGACACCAATTTTAGGCAAGAGTACGCCGGAAGGGGCGAGAGATTATCTGGTTCCAAGCCGTATCCATCCGGGCAGCTTCTATGGTCTGCCGCAGTCTCCACAGCTTTTTAAACAGCTTTTAATGTGCTCTGGTTATGACCGTTATTTCCAGATTGCAAAGTGTTTCCGGGATGAGGACCTGCGTGCGGACAGACAGCCGGAGTTTACTCAGATTGATATGGAGCTTTCTTTTGTAGATGTGGATGACGTAATTGATATCAACGAGCGTTTGATTGCCAAGCTGTTCCGGGAGGTATTGAATGTAGAGGTTCCGCTGCCGATTCCAAGAATGTCCTGGCAGGAGGCGATGGACCGTTACGGTTCCGATAAGCCGGATACCCGTTTTGGAATGGAACTGGTGAATGTGACAGAGGTTGTAAAGGACTTTGAATTTGTTGTGTTCAAAGGGGCTGTTGAAAACGGTGGGACGGTCCGTGGAATCAATGCCAAGGGACAGGGAAGCATGCCAAGGAAGAAAATTGATAAACTGGTAAGCTTTGCAAAGGACTATGGTGCAAAGGGACTGGCTTATATTGCGATACAGGAAGATGGCAGTGCAAAATCTTCTTTCGCGAAGTTTATGACCGAGGAACAGATGAAGAGCCTGATTGCAGCAATGTCAGGAGAAGCCGGTGATCTTCTGTTATTTGCGGCAGATAAAAACAAAGTTGTATGGGATGTGCTTGGTGCGCTTCGTGTGGAGCTTGCCAAGCAAATGGAGCTTTTGGATAAAAATGAGTATAAATTCCTTTGGATTACAGAGTTCCCGCTGTTGGAATGGAGCGAGGAGCAGGGACGCTATACGGCGATGCATCATCCATTTACTATGCCTATGGAAGAAGACCTGCCATTTATAGATTCTGATCCGGGAAGGGTTCGTGCCAAAGCATATGACATTACGTTAAATGGAAATGAAGTGGGCGGAGGAAGCATCCGTATTTTTCAGGATGACATTCAAGAGAAAATGTTTGAGGTGCTTGGATTTACAAAGGAGCAGGCTTACAGCCAGTTTGGCTTTTTATTGGATGCGTTTAAGTATGGTGTACCGCCTCACGCAGGATTGGCCTATGGATTGGACCGCCTGGTGATGCTGATGGCAAAAGAAGACAGCATCCGGGATGTGATCGCATTCCCTAAGATTAAGGATGCTTCCTGCCTGATGACGGACGCTCCAGGAGTTGTGGATGAAAAACAGCTTCATGAATTAGGATTGGAATTACATGCCGAAGAGAATACTTCCGACGAGTAACTGTATCATATAAAAATATTCTGTTAAAATAAATAAGGATTATGCATTTATATTTTGTACAAATTATAGGTTGACTTGATAGAAGGTGAAGTGGTAAACTTTTAGTTACCACCCACTTTATCTTGTGGAATATGTCTGATTACACATACAAAATATAGAGGGCGAATGGACATAAGATACCGTATGGCAAGAGATGCGGGTAAGCAGGCAATCAATTTGCGAAGCAGATTGGTTACAAATGGCAGGAGGTTAATATATGGTCAGTGTAATAAAAAAAGATGGCACCAGAGAAGACTTTAATGTACAGAAGGTGGTTGTGGCAGTGAATAAATCTGCGTACAGGGCATTGGTGACATTTACGGAAGAGGAGTTGGATTTTATCTGCAGATTCGTAGAGGAACGTGTGAAGAAGATGCATGTTACGGAGATTCGGATTGCGGAGATGCATAATGTGGTAGAGAGTGCGCTCGAAGCAGTGAATCCGGCGGTTGCGAAGAGCTATAAGGATTACCGGAATTACAAGCAGGATTTTGTACAGATGCTGGATGAAGTGTATAAAAAGAGCCAGTCTATCATGTATATAGGAGATAAGGAAAACAGTAATACGGACAGTGCACTGGTGTCTACCAAGCGTAGTCTGATTTTTAATGAGCTGAATAAGGAATTGTATAAAAAATTCTTTTTAACAGTGGAGGAGATTCAGGCAATCCGGGACGGTTATATTTATATCCATGACATGTCTGCAAGGCGGGATACGATGAACTGCTGTCTGTTTGATGTGCAGAGTGTATTAAGCGGCGGATTTGAGATGGGGAATCTCTGGTATAATGAGCCGAAGACACTGGATACGGCGTTTGATGTGATTGGGGATATTGTTTTGAGCGCGGCGAGCCAGCAGTACGGTGGCTTTACGGTGCCAAGTGTGGACGAAATCCTGGAGCCATACGCAGAAAAATCTCACAAGCGTCTGCTTCAAAAATATAGAGATTTGGGGCTTGACGAGGAAAAAGTCCAGGAAGTGGCATGGAAGGACTTGGAGAAAGAGATGGAGCAGGGTTTCCAGGGATGGGAGTATAAGTTCAATTCCGTATCTTCCAGCCGGGGGGATTATCCTTTTATTACTGTGACCGCAGGGACACGTACCAGTGAATATGGGAAGCTTGTGACGAAGACAATGTTGGAAGTACGCAAGAAGGGACAGGGCAAGGTAGGCCACAAAAAGCCGGTACTGTTTCCGAAGATTGTGTTCCTGTATGATGAAAACCTGCACGGCCCTGGTGGCCCGTTGGAGGATGTATTTGAGGCAGGGATTGAATGTTCCAGCAAGACGATGTATCCGGATTGGCTGAGTCTGACCGGAGAAGGCTATGTGCCGAGTATGTACAAAAAGTACGGTAAGATTATCAGCCCTATGGGCTGCCGGGCATTTTTATCTCCATGGTACGAGCGGGGCGGCATTGAGCCGGCAGACGAGGAGGATACCCCAGTTTTTGTGGGAAGATTTAACATCGGTGCAATCAGCCTGCATCTTCCGATGATTCTGGCGAAATCCAGGCAGGAAAGCAGGCCTTTCCATGAGGAGCTGGATTATTATCTGAACTTGATCCGCAAGCTCCACCAGAGAACTTATGACTATCTGGGAGAGATGAAAGCGTCTACGAATCCGCTGGCTTATTGCGAAGGCGGATTTTACGGCGGACATCTGGGATTATATGATAAAATTAAGCCGCTGCTGAAATCAGCTACCGCATCTTTTGGAATCACGGCATTGAATGAGCTGCAGCAGCTCTATAATAAGAAATCAATTGCAGAGGATGGGGAATTCGCGTTGGAAACCTTGCAGTATATCAATGACCGTATCAATGAATTTAAGAAAGAGGACGGACATCTTTATGCGATTTACGGGACTCCGGCGGAGAACCTGTGCGGCGTGCAGGTGCATCAGTTCCGGAAGAAATATGGAATTATAGAAAATGTATCTGACCGCGAGTATGTGAGCAACAGCTTTCATTGTCATGTGAGCGAGGAAATTACTCCAATTGAAAAGCAGAATCTGGAAGGACGTTTCTGGAATCTGAGCAATGGCGGAAAGATTCAGTATGTAAAATATCCGGTCAGCTACAATAAAGAGGCAATCCGGGCACTGGTCAGGAGAGCGATGAGAAAGGGATATTATGAAGGTGTAAATCTGTCCTTGTCTTATTGTGATGACTGTGGTCATGAGGAATTGAATATGGATGTGTGTCCGGTATGCGGCAGCAAGAATCTGACGAAGATTGACAGGATGAATGGGTATCTGTCCTACTCACGGGTAAAGGGTGATACCAGACTCAATGATGCCAAGATGGCAGAAATCGCAGAAAGGAAAAGTATGTAACCATGCAGTACCATAACATTACGACAGACGATATGCTCAATGGCGAAGGCCTCAGGGTGGTATTGTGGGTGGCGGGCTGTTCTCATGCCTGTCCGGGCTGTCATAATCCGGTCACATGGGACCCGAATGGTGGTTTGGACTTTGATGAGGCTGCAAAGGAAGAGATTTTTGCACAGTTGGATCACAGCTATATTCATGGGATTACCTATAGCGGCGGTGACCCGCTGTATATGGGGAACCGGGAGGCAATTGCGGCTCTGGCGCGAGAAATCCGTGAAAAGTATCCCAAGAAGACGCAGTGGCTTTATACCGGCTATCTGTGGGAGGAAATCAAAGGAGAGGAAGTCGTTCCGCTTTTGGATGTTATCGTGGATGGAAGATATATAGAAGCAGAGAAGGATGCGCTCCTTTCCTGGCGTGGAAGCAGAAACCAACGAGTGATCAATGTACACAAGAGCCTGGAGGCGGGAGAGACAATATGCAGAGAATAGCAAAATTCCATAAAGTTAGTGAGACTCAGTTTGTCAAGGACTGGAAGGATACCTTTCCGGAATATGAAAACGAGGATATCTTCAAGATTTATCAGGAAATCCGGCTTCCGAAACGGGCTACTGCAGGGTCGGCCGGATATGATTTCTATGCTCCGATGAAGATAATACTAAAGCCAGGAGAGACGGTAAAGATTCCCACCGGAATCCGGGTGGAGATGGAAAAAAACTGGGTGCTTCAGTGCTATCCCAGAAGCGGATTAGGATTTAAGTACCGACTGCAGATGAACAATACGGTTGGGATTATCGACAGTGATTATTTTTTTTCAGACAATGAAGGACATATTTTTGCAAAAATAACCAATGATACAAATGAAGGCAAGACGCTGGAGGTTTCTCAAGGGGAAGGTTTCATGCAGGGGATTTTTACAGAGTATGGTATTACTGTAGATGATGACGTGACAGAAGTGCGCAACGGAGGATTTGGGAGTACGACAAAATAAGGAACTATGAGAGGGCAAGCAGGCAGTCAATCAGCATATCAGATTGATTAAAATGGCAGGAGGGTTTGAAAATGGTAAAAGCAGTTGTTGGAGCAAACTGGGGTGATGAAGGTAAGGGAAAGATTACCGATATGCTTGGAAAGGAAGCGGATATTATCGTCCGGTTTCAGGGAGGAGCTAATGCAGGGCACACAATCGTAAATGATTATGGAAAGTTTGCATTGCATACTTTGCCGTCGGGTGTATTTTACAGCCATACCATAAGTGTGATTGGAAATGGAGTCGCACTGGATGTTCCAAGGCTGTTTGAAGAGATTCAATCCATTGTGGATCGCGGAGTCCCGGCGCCAAAGATATTGGTGTCTAACCGTGCACAGATGGTCATGTCTTATCATAAGCTGTTAGATGCGTATGAGGAGGAACGTCTTGGAGGGAAGTCCTTTGGCTCAACCAAGTCGGGAATCGCGCCATTTTACTCAGATAAGTATGCAAAGACAGGGTTCCAGGTCAGTGAGCTTTTTGATGAAGAACTGCTGAGGGAAAAGGCAGCGCGTGTGGCAGAGCAGAAAAATGTCCTTTTGGAGCATTTATATCATAAGCCATTGATTGACCCTGACAAACTCTATCAAGAGCTGTTGGAATATAAGAGGATGATTGAACCTTATGTATGTGATGTGTCTTTGTTTTTACACAAGGCATTGAAGGCGGGGAAGGAAATCCTGTTGGAGGGACAGCTTGGTTCCTTAAAAGACCCAGATCATGGGATTTATCCGATGGTGACCTCATCCTCTACATTGGCTGCATATGGGGCTATCGGTGCAGGAATTCCGCCATATGAGATTAAGAAGATTATTACAGTCAGCAAGGCTTATTCCAGTGCGGTTGGGGCAGGAGCTTTTGTAAGCGAGCTTTTTGGAGAAGAAGCGGAGGAACTGAGACGTCGCGGTGGAGACGGTGGTGAATATGGCGCAACGACCGGTCGGCCGAGACGAGTAGGATGGTTTGACTGTGTGGCCTCCAAATATGGATGTAGGATGCAAGGAACCACAGATGTTGCATTTACCGTATTGGATGTGCTTGGATATCTGGATGAGATTCCAGTCTGTGTGGGCTACGAGATTGACGGAGAGGTGACAACAGAATTTCCGGTTACTCATTTATTGGACAAGGCAAAACCGGTTTTGGAGACACTGCCTGGATGGAAATGTGATATCCGTGGAATAAGGAAATATGAAGAGCTGCCGGAAAATTGCAGGAAGTATATCGAGTTTGTAGAGAAACAGATTGAATATCCGATTACCATGATCAGTAATGGACCAGGAAGAGAGGACATTATTTATAGAGAATCTCCATATAAAAAATAAGAAGTTTCGTTGAAGATATCTTGAATGATATTAGCTGAAAAGAGAGTGTGTAAGATAATCTGTATGATAAGCACAGATTATTTTACGCACTTTTTGTTTTATCATAATCTTTTTTTAAGAAATGAGTCACGGGATTGTCACATTTGGCTGATAAAGTAAAGAACAAGGTATTACAGTTCACTGTCAGTTAGATTATGAATCGTAATAATAAGATTGGAATATTTGGGGGATAAAAGCATATAATAGTAAAGCTGGGGTTTATGCGGACAGGAGGTAACTTATGCAGCAGATAATAGACAGAAAAGGGGAGGAATCCATGATTTCAATGGAAGAATATTTGAGACGAAGGAACGTGATAAGAGGAAAAGAATTTGAGGAGACAGACAGCACAAGGGATATACATAGCAGAGATAAGAACGAGAAGAAGGCAGAAGATACAAAAAAAGTGAACAATTTAAAGTGGGGGGCAATGATGGAACTGGCTACTTTACTGTGCGTATAATGTATTATTCGTCGTCGTCCCGTCGGTTCATGAGGCGGGAAAAAAGTATACAAGCATACAGAATAACTGGTAGAAGAATGGTAGCCGCTATAGACATTTTCAGCAGGTCAGAGGACATAGGACTGTCAATCAACGCAAAAATCAAAGTGCTGACATAAAGACTGATTAATACGATGGCACCAAGCAGTGCAGAGATTCGTTTCCATGTTTTCATAAAACAACGGCTCCTTTTTCAAATGATGGGAATACTTGTTGAATATTATATATAAATTTGTGCGAAACTGCAACCAGAAAAAAAGAACAGTATTGAAAAATAGGAGTTTACGAGACAAAAAATATAGTATATAATGGATAAGCGATTTATAAAAGGTGAAGGAGCTAAATTACGATGAGTGATAAGACTTTATTGGAACAATGGCGGGCAATGGCATATGACCAGAAAAAGACAAGAGAACAGTTAAAGAGTTTGTGGGATGCGTATTTTGAGGTTGAAAAGGGTGTCTATGAACAACTTTTAGCCGAGCCGGATACAGAGGTAAAAGGCACTGTAAAAGAACTGGCGGAAAAGTATGACATGGATGTTATGACGATGGTTGGATTCCTGGATGGAATTAATGAAAGCCTGAAGGAAGCAAACCCCATTGAGACGATGGACGAAGACACTGAGGTCAGTTTGGCATTTGACAAAGAAAAGTTGTATAAAAACATGGTTGATGCAAGGGCTGACTGGCTGTATGAGCTGCCGCAGTGGAATGAAATTTATGATGAAGAGACGAGAAAACGTCTGTTTTTAGAGCAGAGAAAGTCTGGCACTATCCGTAAGGAGAAGAAAATTGGGCGCAATGACCCATGTCCATGCGGAAGTGGTAAAAAATATAAGAAGTGCTGCGGAAGGAATGCATAGATTTCCGGACATGCTCTTTACGCTTAGCCGGATTTATTTTATTCTTATGGGAATAGGCGGTATTATGTATTACTGCCTGATTTCCGCCTATACAAGAAAATGGAATTCTACGTTTTCCTGGTTTTGGGCGCTCTATGGCGGTGCGCATTTGGCGGGATGGATTTTGTATCCCTATTTATGTGTGCAGATGCATTTCTTGATGGGAACTGTTCTGGCAATTTGTTGGATAACTGCTTTCATTATGGGGAAGAACATTATGCGTGCAATGCACGGAAAAGACACTGGAGAAGTAGAATATCTGATTGTTCTCGGTGCCCAGGTGCGGGGGACGCGGATTACGAATTCTCTTATGCGCCGTCTAGACTCCGCTTATTCCTATCTTGCAAAGTATCCGGATACAAGGGTGATTGTTTCCGGCGGACAAGGGAAGGGGGAGTCGGTTGCTGAGGCAAAAGCTATGGCAGAGAATTTGATGCAGCGGGGAATCCATGCATCCTGCATTTTTCAGGAGGATCAGTCTACTTCCACATTGGAGAATCTCCGCTATAGTATGAAATATATCGGGAATTGGGATGCTGATGTGGCGATAGTGACCAATGATTTTCATCTGTACCGTGCCCTGCTTTTGGGAAGATATGTTGGATACCGTAATCTGACAGGAATTGCAGCAACATCGAATCCGGTTTTGTTTTTGAATTATCTGGTCAGGGAAATCATAGCAGTTGCGGTGACACAGGTCAGATTTATGCTGCAAGGCGGCGTATGAAAATATTCTGCTTTTTTATAAGCAGAAGTTTTTTATCTATGCTCAATCATGTATAATGAGCAGGAAAAAGGGGATAATGGTAATGATTCACAACTGCTTTTTATAGCAGTAATGATTGAATGATAGGAGGAACCATTATGCCGGAATTAAAATGCACAGTCCAGACATGTACGCACAACAAAAATTTTCTTTGTGATTTGGATAAGATTCAGGTTGGCGGAAGTCAGGCGAAAAAGGCTGTAGAAACCTGTTGTGACAGCTTTCAGGAGAGAAAGGGAGATACGTATTCTAATGTGACAGGAGACGCTTCCCCTACTACAAATATCCACTGTGAGGCACAGGAGTGTATGTACAATGACGAGTGCAAATGCCATGCAGGAAAAATCAGTGTGGAAGGAAGTAATGCTTGTCATTGCGAGGCGACAGAGTGTGCAACATTTGAGTGCGGATGTTGACGAAGCACCAGACAATGTTTTATCTGGATATCCTTTAAAAGAAGAGACAGAAAGCAGAAAAATCCGGAAAGATTCCGGATTTTTCTATTTTCGACTTTTGCGGTTGACTCAGACGGTAATACCGCGTTATAATTTATAGCAAATGACAAAATTTTTGTTGTTTACTATATAGATGTTGTAAAAAGGGCGTTAGTAAAAGAAATGAATCAGGATATGGAACAAAAAAAGAATGATATGGAATCGCAGGTGGAAACCGCCAGTATACCGGAGCAAAAAAGCGGATATTACATAAACCGCCCTGTTTTCGGAAAAGGAGAGCCCTCGAAGCTGCGGCAGCAGTTAGGCAGGGAAAAATCCCTGTTTATTGTCATTGTCATAGGGATTGGATTTTATTTTGCTATGCTTCGAATGGACTCGATTTCAAAGGTTATATGGATGATCGTCCATATATTGAAACCGATTATTTACGGTTTGGCAATCGCATACCTGCTCAATCCGATTATGAAATTTGTAGAGCGCCATGTAGCTGCGGCTCTTAGAAAAACGTTCCCCAGTTTAAAGAAAACAGAGGTGTTGAGCAGGGGAGTTGGGATTTTTTCTGCGATTATTGTGCTGTTAGCAGTGATCGTGGCGTTGTGCAATATGATGATACCGGAATTGTACCGCAGCATTCGGAATATGGTTCTCACTGTGCCGGGACAGTTGAATGATGCATTGGATTATATTACAGAAATGATGGCCGGGGATTCTACACTGGAACAGATATTTACCCAGATTTTAAGGGAAGCGACGGACTTTCTGCAGAATTGGATGCGGACAGATCTACTGTCTCAGGCCAATGTACTGATGTCGAGTCTGACAGAAGGTGTGATTAATGTTGTAAGTGAGCTTTTGAATGCGGTTATAGGAATTATTGTTTCTATCTACGTATTGTATAGTAAAGAGACATTTTCTATGCAGACAAAAAAGATTATATATGCTCTTTTTAAACCGTCTCATGCAAATATGATTCTGCATCTGACTACAAAGAGCAATGAGATGTTTGGTGGATTTATTATTGGAAAGATTATCGATTCGGCTATTATAGGAGTTTTATGCTTTATTGTGCTAAGCATATTGAATATGCCGTACACGTTTCTTGTCAGTGTAATCGTGGGAGTTACGAATGTAATCCCATTTTTTGGGCCTTATATCGGAGCAATACCAAGTACGATACTGATTATGCTTTCAGATCCTAAGATGGGCGTATATTTTGTGATTTTTATCTTGATTCTGCAACAGATAGATGGGAACATTATTGGACCCAGGATTTTGGGAAGTTCCACCGGGCTATCTGCATTTTGGGTGGTATTTGCCATTCTATTGGGTGGCGGTCTGTTTGGGGTCGTAGGTATGATACTCGGAGTGCCTACATTTGCCGTGATTTATTATATTGTGAACATGCTGATCAACCATAAGCTGGAAGAGAAGCTTTTGCCTACGGATACGGCCTCTTACGATGAATTGAGTTACGTGGATTCGGATGGAACCTACGTGCATTCTGAGCAAAATGAATTTATGAAAGACGAGGAAAATAATTATGCCAATAAGAGTTCAAAATGATTTGCCAATCAAAGAAGTACTTGAGCAGGAAAATATATTTGTTATGGATGAATACCGGGCAGCCCACCAGGAGATTCGTCCCATCAATATTGGACTTTTAAATCTGATGCCGTTGAAAGAGGACACGGAGCTGCAGATTTTGCGTTCGCTTTCCAATACTCCCCTCCAGACGGACGTGACATTTGTGCGAGTATCAAACCATGTATCGAAGAATACCTCGACCAGCCATATTTACAAATTTTATGAGCCTTTTGAGGAGATAAAAAAGCAGAAATTTGATGGATTTATTATCACTGGGGCGCCAGTGGAACAGATGCCTTTTGAGGAGGTGGACTATTGGGAAGAGTTAAAGGAGATTATGGATTGGACAGTTACAAATGTAACCTCAACTCTGCACTTATGTTGGGGGGCGCAGGCTGGTCTTTATCATCATTATGGGATTGATAAGGCGCCGCTTCCACAGAAAAAGTTTGGGATTTTCCCGCACCATGTGAGGAACCGCAAAATCCCTTTGGTGAGAGGATTTGATGATGTGTTCTATGCGCCTCATTCCAGACATACTGAGATTCCGCAGGAGTTGCTGGAGGAGGACGAGCGGATTATGATTCTGGCAGATTCTGAAGAGGCAGGTGTATTCCTGTGTATGGCGAAAGAGGGACGGCAGATTTTTGTGATGGGACATCCGGAATATGACCGGATGACATTGGACAGTGAGTACAAGAGGGATGTTGGAAAGGGGTTGGATATTCAGATTCCTGTGAATTATTATCCGGGGGATGACTCGGCGAATAAGCCTCAGTTATTGTGGCGTTCTCATGCCAACAACCTGTATTCTAATTGGCTGAACTACTACGTGTATCAGGCGACTCCGTATGACCTGTATGGGACTCCGGATTTTAGTTGAACTTTTTATAAAGAGAGATATTGGTTGGTATAATCTGGCAAGTGAAAAAAGGGCGGAAGAGTTACCGCTCTTTTTTTATTCGATGAATCTGATTTTCTGTATCTTGCCTTGTACTCGAAGAGATTTATATAAAAAAACTTCTTGATTTCTCAAGAAGTTTTTTTTATAAGCGACAGACGGGGTTCGAACCCGCGACCCCGACCTTGGCAAGGTCGTACTCTACCAACTGAGCCACTGTCGCATCTTTTATTATTGTTCTGCTTCTGTAAGTATTTCCGCCTCAGAACAATAATGAGTATACTATAGGAATATTAAAATGTCAACACTTTTTCAAAAAAAATGAGTTAGAATTCTTTTGGATTTTTAGTAAAATATCAGATAATTATAAAACGGCATATTTTTCCTATACAATCATATATTATGTTAAAGAGGTGGACAAGATGGAGAAGAATCAGAAACAGAAGCAGATACTTTGTATCCTGGCGAAATCTGTCCGCAGGTCAGTGGAGAATGAGGACCTGGATTTTGGACAGCTTCAGGAAATCCGGATGCGGATTGGAAAACCATTGCTCGTGGTATATAAAAATCGGGAAAGGATATTATCCTTTGGAGGGAGAGGTCCAACTGCAGTGCATATGGTGACAAAGGAGGAAATGAGGGAAACCCTGGAATATGTCAGCCATTATTCTCTTTACGCCTATGAACAGGAAATCAGGCAGGGGTTTATTACAATCGAAGGAGGACATCGTGTGGGTGTGATGGGAAAGGCCATATTGGAACAAAATAGAGTCAAAAATCTACAGTACATATCATCCATCAATATCCGGGTAGCCCACGAGGTGCTTGGATGTGCGGATCAGGTGTTTCGTTATATTACAAAGGACAGACAACTCTGTCATACGTTGATTATTTCCCCGCCGTGTTGTGGAAAGACAACCCTGCTTCGGGATTTGATCAGGCAGGTTTCAGATGGAAATACGTATGTGAATGGATGTTCAGTAGGCGTGGTGGACGAGCGTTCGGAGTTGGGAGGATGCTATCATGGTGTGGCACAGAATGAATTAGGGATGCGGACAGATATCTTGGATGGATGTCCGAAAGCGGAGGGGATGCTCATGCTGATTCGCTCCATGTCTCCGCAGGTTCTTGCAGTAGATGAAATCGGGTCTGCAGAGGATATCCATGCCATGGAATATGCGATGCAGTGCGGATGCCGGCTGCTCGCGAGTGTTCATGGAAGAGACATGGAGGAGGTTTCCGGAAAACCGGTCCTGTCAGAATTGGTACGAAAAAAAAGATTTGAACGTTATGTGGTGCTGGAGAACAGGAAGCATCCGGGAGAAATACAGGCAGTCTTTGATGAACGGGGGAGTCTGTTATGCTAAAGTTTATAGGTGGAATCCTGATTATCACCGCAACGACAGGGGCTGGAATTCTTTATGGAATAGAATTACAGGATTATTTGGAAAAGCTATTATACATACGTCATGTGATTTATATGATAAAAGGAGAGATGGAGTATTCCTCTGCTCCCTTGAGTGAAGTTTTTGGAAGAGTATCTACCAGGGTAAAAGAACCATACCGGAGTTGGCTCACTGCAATGGAGAAGCAGGTGGAAGGTCGGGAAGAGGATGCATTTTTAAAAATTTGGATACGAGCGACAGACAGGTATCTGGGGGAATTACATTTAAAGAGTGAACATTCTATACAGTTGAAAGAACTGGGAACATATCTTGGACAGATGGATTGTGCATCGGAGAGTGAAAGTTTGAAACTATACTTGGGGCGGTTGGAACTGGAGATTGAGAAGGTGCGGGAAGGGCTGTCATCGAAGAAACGTATAGGAAATTGTCTGGGAGTGATGAGCGGTATCTTTCTGGTAGTATTATTTATCTGATGAGGAGAAAGCCATGACGATCAATCTGATTTTTAAAATAGCGGCGGTGGGAATTCTGGTTTCCATTCTGTGCCAGGTTCTAAAACATAGTGGAAGGGATGAACAAGCATTTCTCGTAAGTCTTGCAGGGCTGATTCTCGTCCTGTCCTGGGTTCTGCCGTTTATCTATGATCTGTTTCTGGCCATCAGGCAGTTGTTTTTACTTTAGCAAGAGTCCTCAAATAGTATGGACATAATAATCGGGGGATGTTCTATAGGGACATGTAATTACAAGTGGGGAGGTGTTGCATCTATGAGCGTACTGCAGATAGGAATTATCGGTGTGGTTGGAGCTTTGCTTGCAGTACAGTTTAAAGGTGGGAAAACGGAATATGGAATCTATATGAGTGCGGCAGTCAGCATTCTGTTATTTACATGTATGGTGGACCGTTTGAGAATCTTTGTAGATGCGGTGGAGCAGATGAGCCAATATATCAGTATTGACACAGGATATATCGCAGCCATGTTAAAAATGGTCGGGGTGACATATATTGCAGAATTTTGCTCTAGTATCTGTAAGGATGCCGGGTATCAGACCATTGCTGTCCAGGTGGAAATATTTGGAAAATTGGCAATTTTGATGTTGGGGATGCCTGTTTTATTAGCTTTGTTGGAAACTATTCGGGTATTTTTGTCATGAAAAAAAGAAAATTTGCAGGGGACTTTCAGAAATATAGAAAAGTAGTGATCGTGTTTTGGGCGGCGGTGGGAATGCTTTTATTTTTTCATGAGATTTCAGTACAGGCAGCTAGCGGCACTAATGGCACTGTAAAAAATCAAATTCCTGTTCGTGAGGAGGGGCAGGAGGCAGCGCGTGAACTTGACTCAGAGGAACTTATGGAAATTCAGCGACAGGCTGAGGAAAAGATATTGGATGAATTTGATTTTTCACAACTGGATACGAAACTGAAAGATTTGTTTCCAAAAGAAAGGCTTCAGTTCACAGATGTGATGTCTTCTATGATGAGTGGGAATCTGGAAGAGACAGGAAAGCTGCTTTTTCAATATATAGGTGACCAGCTTGGCTATGAATTTCGGACAAATCGGCAGAATTTGGTATATATGCTTCTGATTGCGGTGATTGCCGCGGTATTTACAAATTTTTCAGGTGCATTTCAGAGCAGGCAGGTTTCAGAAATTGGATTTTATGTATTGTACATGCTGTTGATTACCATGTGTCTCACTACGTTTCGTGTGGCTATGGAAGGTTTAGAGGTAAAGTTAGATGCGCTGCTTGATTTTATGAGGCTGCTTTGCCCCGGATATTTTATGGCAGTGAGTCTTGCAGCAGGAAGTAGCACTTCATTGGTGTTCTATAATCTGGTGCTGATCTTCATTTACTTGGTAGAAGTGTTGGTGTTGAGGCTTTTGCTGCCTCTTATCAATATCTACATTATGATTCAGGTGATGAATTACCTGGTGGGGGAGCATCTTTTATCAGAGCTGGCAGATTTGATACGTAAGATCATTACCTGGATACTTCGGACCATGTTAGGCTGTGTGGTTGGATTAAATGTGATTCAGGGCCTGTTATCACCGACTATTGACCAGCTTAAACGCAGCACCTTGACAAAAGCCGTGGAGGCGGTTCCGGCGCTTGGAAATGTATTTGGCGGTGTGGCGGATGTGCTGTTGGGCACGGCAGTGCTGATTAAAAATGGAATTGGAATGGCAGGGGCAGTGATTTTGATTTTAATCTGCAGCATTCCAGTCGTACAAATGACAGCGATGACATTGCTGTACAAATTTGCTGCAGCTATGGTACAGCCCGTATCCGATAAACGGATTACAGGGTGTATACGCAGTGTCAGTGAGGGCTATGAACTGATGCTGAAAGTATTATATACAACCCTGATTTTGTTTCTGATTACCATTGCGGTGATTGCAGCCTCTACCACCTGAAATCGGGTAGTGCAGGTATCGTATGAAAAAAGATACGGGAATGGAATAGGAGACTGGGTATGGTGGATGCAATTTATACATGGATGCAGAATATTGTGTTTTATCTGGTGATAGTCACTGCCGTGCTGGAGGTTCTTCCCGGCGGCAATTATCAAAAATATATCCGATTTTTTACCGGGCTTGTGCTGATGGTTCTGCTTCTGACACCCGTTTTGAATCTGGTTGGTGCAAAAGAACTTTTTATAGAGTTGTACCATAGCTATGAATATGAACAGCACAGACAAGAAATCGAAGAGCAGGAGAAATATTTTGAAGATTTAGATTTATTTGAATTTTTGCCAGATGAGTACTTTTACGGCGAGGAGGATGGATTTGCATCAGGCGAGGGGAAAACAGCCAGTCAGGAGGACATAAGTTCTTATGGAAGCATGGTAAATGAAATGAAAGTGGAGGATATCAGCATTGGAGAAAAAGTGGAGTAAATTTCTAAAGGAGACAACCTCGCATTTTAAATTTCCTAATAAGAATCAACTGCTTCTTGTGTTTCTCTGCGGGCTTCTCCTGCTTGTGATCGTGTGGCCGATTTCTGACGACAAAGAAGAGGATTCCCATGGAGGTCTGGACGGGCTCCAGGCAGGGGGACAAAATATGGCAGCGCAGATGCAGGAGAATAAAACGACAAGCATGTATACGAATACTATGGAGTCTTACGAGGAATATTTGGAAAAGCGTCTGGCAGGGGCACTGGAATATGTGGAGGGTGTAGGGCGGGCAGAAGTGGTGATTACGCTCAAATCTTCAGGGCAGAAAATTGTGGAGAAGGATCAGTCTTCCAACAGCCAGACTACATCTGAGGAGGACCAGAATGGCGGAGTAAGAGAGATACAGAATCGTTCTTCGGATAAGACCAGTGTCTATACGCAAGGCTCTGACGGCTCACAGACTCCTTATATCAGCAAAGAGATGACACCGGAAATCGAAGGGGTGCTGGTGATTGCAGACGGAGGAGATAATGCGGTGACGATACAAAATATCACAGAAGCAATTCAGGCATTATTCGGCGTAGAGGCGCATAAAATAAAAATAATGAAGAGGACAGATACATAAAAAGGAGGATTTTAAGTGAAACGTCTATTCAAAAAAAACCAAATCATTATTACAACACTGGCAGTTATGATTGCAATTGCCGGATATCTGAACTACTCCGGAAAATTATTTTCCGAGTCAGACAAAGGCACTACAGAAGTGAACACAGAATTGGTGAATCAGGAGCTTTTGGACATATCCGAGGAGGACTTAGAAACAGGTTCCATGGAGATTGCCAGCACAGATTCTGAGGTGGAAGGTACTCCAGGAGAGGCGGTACTGACTAATAGTGCAAGTAATACAACGGTTGCTGAGGCCAAAGTGTCCCGCGAGCAGATACGTGCGCAGAACAAAGAAACACTGCAGGCTCTGATAGACAATACCAATATCAGTGAGGAGGAAAAGCAGGAGGCGGTATCTCAGATGGTGTATATGACAGAGTTGGCAGAACAGGAAATGGCAATCGAGACATTGATGGCATCCAAAGGTTTTTCAGAGTCCGTTGTCAGCCTGACCAATGATTCGGCTGATGTGGTGGTGGACGCTGAGGAATTAACCGATGCGAACCGTGCACAGATTGAAGATATTGTCACTCGAAAAACAAATATCTCACCGGAAAATATCGTGATTACGCCGATTCATGAATGAAATGATAAAATTTTGAATCAGGCGTTGCGGCAGAAGTATTCTTGTGGTAAACTTGATAAATATGCGTAACCAGGGAACTGTATGAAAGTAGTTTTGCGATAAGTTTAATTAATTTTCATACAGTTCCTGACAACAAAAACCACAGGAGTTATCATTATGTCTGAGATTACGAACGAAATTGAGAAACGGAGAACATTTGCGATTATATCCCATCCGGATGCGGGGAAGACTACACTGACAGAAAAGTTTCTGCTTTATGGAGGCGCTATCAACCAGGCGGGCTCGGTAAAAGGAAAAGCCACTGCAAGGCATGCAGTGTCAGACTGGATGGAAATTGAGAAAGAAAGAGGAATTTCTGTTACCTCTTCAGTACTACAGTTTAATTATGGCGGTTTCTGTATCAATATTCTGGACACCCCTGGACATCAGGATTTCTCAGAGGATACGTACCGTACCTTGATGGCTGCGGACTCTGCGGTCATGGTCATTGATGCATCGAAGGGGGTAGAGGCGCAGACACGCAAGCTTTTTAAAGTTTGTGTTATGCGTCATATTCCTATTTTTACGTTTATAAATAAGATGGACAGGGAGGCTATGGATACCTTTGAACTGTTGGATGATATCGAGAAGGAGCTGGGGATTGCCACTTGTCCTGTGAATTGGCCCATTGGTTCAGGTAAGGCATTTAAGGGAGTCTATGAGCGCGGCAGACAGGAAGTTGAGCTGTTTTCTGATACCCAGAAGGGAACCCGTATGGGCGAGGTGCAGAGACTCTCTCTTGGAACACAAGAACTGGACGAGATATTGGGGGAAGAGGCAAAAGCAAAACTGGAAGAAGAAATTGAGCTGCTGGACGGGGCGGCGGCTGAATTTGATCAGGAGCTGGTGTCAAAGGGGGAACTTTCCCCGGTATTTTTTGGTTCTGCACTGACTAATTTCGGGGTAGAGACTTTTCTGAAGCATTTCCTGGAGATGACCACTTCTCCATTGCCGAGGATGTCAGACCATGGAGAGATTGACCCGATGACGGAGAAGGATTTCTCTGCTTTTGTGTTTAAGATTCAGGCAAATATGAATAAAGCACATAGAGACAGGATTGCGTTTATGCGTATCTGCTCCGGTGAATTCGAGGCAGGGATGTCCGCCTATCATGTGCAGGGCGGCAAGGATGTACGCCTTTCCCAGCCGCAGCAGATGATGGCAAGTGAGCGTAAGATGATTGAGAAGGCTTATGGCGGAGATATCATCGGAATTTTTGACCCAGGAATTTTTTCCATTGGAGACACACTGACGAATTCAAAGGAAAAGTATGCCTATGAAGGGATTCCTACTTTTGCGCCGGAACATTTCGCAAGGGTAAGGCAGATGGATACTATGAAACGCAAGCAGTTTGTCAAAGGCATCAATCAGATTGCTCAGGAAGGCGCTATTCAGATTTTCCAGGAGTACAACACTGGAATGGAAGAGATCATTGTCGGTGTGGTAGGAGTACTTCAATTCGATGTATTAAAGTACCGTCTGGAGAATGAATATAAGGTAGAAATCCGTCTGGAGAATCTTCCCTATGAGCACATCCGTTGGATTGAGAACGAGGAAATTGATATGAACCGGCTTACCGGGACCTCGGATATGAAGAAAATTAAGGATTTGAAGGACAGGCCTTTGCTGCTGTTTATTCACGAGTGGAGTATCCGCATGACTCAGGAGAGGAATGAAGGCTTGAGACTCTCAGAGTTTGGCCGCAGTTAATTCATTTACTTTTTGTTTGCAAATAGCAGGATATTTGATATAATATAGAAAGAGTGCGTAAGGAGGTTGCATAAAAGATGGCAAATGACGAAAAAAGGACCTATGACATACAGAGTGAAGGAAGCCTTGGGGATGTAAAGATTGCAGATGATGTGGTCGGCATTATCGCAGCTCTTGCCGCAACAGAGGTAGAAGGTGTGGCATCCATGGCCGGGAATATCACCAACGAACTGGTCAGCAAGCTGGGAATGAAGAAGCTGTCCAAAGGGGTGAAGGTGGATGTTTTAGAAGGCGTCGTTACCGTATCGCTGGCTTTGAATATAAAATATGATTACAGTATTGTGGATGTTACTGCCAGAGTACAGGACAGGGTAAAGAGTGCGATTGAAAATATGACCGGGCTGGAAGTTGCTGACATCAATATCCGTGTTGCAGGGGTGATGATGGAAGACTAAAGCTTCATTGGACAATGAATGTAACAACGAGTTTCTCATTGCAAAGACAGGAGAGTATGTTATAATAAAGGATGTCGTTAGACATCCTTTTTCCAGTCACGGGAAAATCATCCTGCCCCCAGGAGGCAGAAGGAGTCGATGTTCACACCCGTGAACACGAATCAGAAAGGAGCTCTTATGCAGAGAACAGAACTTCGCGAGCACGTATTTAAGATGCTGTTCCAGATAGAATTCAATGAGCCGGGTGATATGCCGGAACACTTGAAGCTGTATTTTGAAGATTTGGAACGTGCCACAGACCGGGATCGAAACTATATTCAGACAAAGTATGAAAAGATTGTGGAAAATCTATCGGAGATTGACACATTGATCAATGAGAAAACCACGGGCTGGAAAACAAAACGGATGAACAAAGTAGACTTGTCTATTCTGCGGCTTGCAGTGTATGAGATGAAGTGGGACGAGGACATCCCTACTGGTGTAGCGATTAACGAGGCCGTAGAACTTGCAAAAAGATTCAGCGGGGAGGATGGTCCTTCTTTCGTAAATGGGGTGCTTGCCCGGCTGGCCGGAGGTAAGACGCAGCCTAAGAAGGAGGACTGACGGATGCGAAACGTCTATACGGTCAGACAGGTCAATGCATATATAAAAAATATGTTCACCCAGGATTTCATGTTAAACCGTATTTACGTGAAGGGTGAAGTATCGAATTGTAAATACCATACTTCCGGGCATATTTATTTTTCATTAAAAGATGAGTCCGGCACCATTGCCTGTGTGATGTTTGCCAGTGCCAGATCAGGACTCTCTTTTCGGATGCAGGAGGGACAGACTGTGATTGTTTTGGGGGCTGTCAGTGTTTATGAACGGGACGGGAAGTATCAGCTTTATGCAAAGGAGATTTTGTTGGATGGAGCCGGAAAACTTTACGAACGTTTTGAAGCCCTGAAACGGGAACTGGAAGAGATGGGAATGTTTGCCCAGGAATATAAGCAGCCAATCCCGGCATATGTGCGTCGGGTTGGGATTGTAACAGCACCTACGGGTGCAGCGGTGCGTGATATTATGAATATTTCTGCAAGACGGAATCCGTATGTGCAGTTAATTCTGTATCCGGCATTGGTGCAGGGCGAGGGCGCGGTTTCGAGTATTGTCCGGGGAATCCGAATGTTGGAAAAGCAGCAGGTAGATGTGATTATTGTGGGCAGGGGCGGAGGCTCGATTGAAGATTTGTGGGCATTCAACGAGGAAGCGGTTGCGCGCGCAATTTTTGATTGCCCGGTTCCTATTATTTCTGCCGTAGGTCATGAGACGGATACGCTGATTTCGGATTTTGTGGCGGATTTAAGGGCACCTACACCATCTGCGGCAGCAGAACTTGCAGTTTATGAATATACGGCATGCGAGGCACAGATACAGGAATATGCTCTGCGTCTGCGGCGGCAGATACAGCTCAGGCTCCAGAATGAGAGACGGCGTATGGAGCAGATAGCAATCAGATTGCGTTATACTCACCCACGGCAAAAATTGAATGAACAACGTCAATATGCTGTGGATTTAGAGACAAAACTTCGGGGACAGATGGAAAAAAGATTAAGGGAGGAGCATCATAAGCTGGCCCTATATATAGAAAAAATGAATGGATTATCTCCGCTGAAGAAGCTGAACCAGGGCTATTCTTATGTGGAGGATGAAGCAGGCAGAACCGTGAAATCAATTTCCCAGACAAGAGAGGGAGACAGGCTTAGCATCTATATGTCCGACGGGGCAGTGGAGACAGAAGTGAAAGCAGTAAAAAAGTTGGAAGGGCATGAGCAGGAAGATTTCGAGGTTTTGGGATAAGGGAGGATATCTATGGCGGAAGACAGACAGAATATCTCACAGGAGGAACAGGTTCCATTAGAAGAACTGTTTGGGAATCTAGAAGAGGTGATCAGTAAGCTGGAAGGAGAGAATGTGAATCTGGAAGCATCTTTTCAGCTTTATAAAGAAGGCATGACTCTTTTAAAAAGGTGCAATGCCGCGATTGACACTGTGGAAAAGAAGGTACTGGTATTAGACGAAGATGGGAGTACACATGAATTGTGAGAAAAGTAACAGCCTGTTTCAGGAGAGGCTGAAAGAAAAGACTGCACAGATTGAAGAGATATTAAAGACATATCTTCCTGAAAAATCAGGGTATCAGCAAATTATTATGGAGGCCATGGAATACAGTCTGATGGCAGGAGGAAAGCGGCTTCGCCCGATGCTGATGCAGGAGACCTATCGTCTATTTGGAGGGAAAGGCAGGCTGATAGAACCTTTCATGGCTGCCATAGAGATGATTCATACCTATTCATTGGTGCATGATGATCTTCCGGCTATGGACGATGATGAATACCGCAGAGGGCGGAAAACCACTCATATTGTATATGGGGAGGCTATGGCCATTTTAGCAGGGGATGCCCTTTTAAATTATGCGTTTGAGACCGCATGTCGGGCATTTCAAATGGAGGAGGCCAATTCAGAGCTGATTGGAAAAGCCCTGACGATTCTGGCAGGAAAAGCGGGTATTTATGGAATGGTAGGAGGACAGGTGGTAGATGTAGAGTCAGAAGGGCAGCAGATTACGGGGGAAAAGTTGGATTTTATCTATCGGCTGAAAACAGGGGCGCTTATCGAAAGCTCTATGATGATTGGGGCCGTACTCTCTGGTGCCTCACAGGAACAGGTACATGCCATGGAGTCAATCGCAGGAAAAGTCGGGATGGCATTCCAGATTCAGGACGATATTCTGGATGTGGAGGGCAGCAGGGAAGAACTTGGCAAGTCAATTCACAGCGATGAGAAGAACGAAAAATGCACGTATGTTACATGGAAGGGATTGGAAGATGCGAAAAAAGAGGTGGAACGGCTCTCCGTGGAAGCTATGGAAGAACTGCAGGCGTTCCATCCCAAGGACCCTTATCTGGAAATGCTGCTGGAGTCCTTGATTCACCGGAAAAAATAAGAACAGAGAGATAAAGGGGAAATCAGGATGGTTTTGGATAAGATTCAGAGCGAAAATGATATACAGCAGCTGGAACCGGAGGAACTGGATATACTGGCTCAGGAGATCAGGGAGTTTCTGATTGAAAAAGTGAGTATCACCGGCGGGCATTTGGCTTCAAATCTTGGCGCCGTAGAGCTTACGATGGCACTGCATCTGGCATTTCATCTTCCGGAGGACAAGTTGATCTGGGATGTGGGGCATCAGTCCTATACCCATAAGCTTCTGACCGGAAGAAAAAGTGGATTTGATGGGTTAAGAACCTACGGTGGAATGAGTGGTTTCCCGAAGCGTAAAGAGAGTGACTGTGATGCATTTAATACGGGGCACAGTTCTACTTCCATATCTGCCGGGCTTGGTTATGCAGCGGCACGGGATATATGTGGTGAAGATTATCATGTGGTATCGATTATCGGGGATGGCTCTATGACAGGCGGAATGGCTTATGAGGCTTTGAATAATGCTGCACGTCTGAAAAGTAATTTTATTATCGTGCTGAATGATAACAATATGTCCATATCAAAAAATGTAGGCGGAATGTCTAATTACCTGAACGGACTGAGGACAGCAGAAGCCTATATTGATTTGAAAAAAGGTGTGGAAGATACACTAAAAAAGATTCCCGGACAAGGCGAAAAGCTGGTGTATCAAATACGGAAAACAAAGAGCGGCATCAAACAGCTTATTGTCCCAGGAATGCTGTTTGAAAATATGGGGATTACCTATCTGGGACCTGTGGACGGGCATGACGTAAAGAAGCTTTATAAGACATTCAGGGAAGCAAAAAGGGTGGATCATGCAGTGTTGGTCCATGTGCTGACGAAAAAAGGAAAAGGATACGCTCCGGCAGAAGAAAATCCATCCCGGTTTCATGGGACAGGACCGTTCGATATTGAAACAGGAGAGCCGAAGGGGAACGCGGCATCAGATTCCTATACGGATGTATTTTCTAAGGTGATCTGCGACATTGGAAAACATGATGACAAGGTCGTGACGATTACTGCGGCTATGGAGGATGGGACAGGTTTGAGCCGATTCAGAAAATATTATCCCCACCGCTTTTTTGACGTTGGGATTGCAGAGGAACATGCTGTGACTTTCGCTGCAGGGCTGGCCGCTGGCGGCATGAAACCGGTAATTGCTTTGTACTCCTCATTTCTGCAGCGCGCGTATGATCAGATTATCCATGATGTCTGTATGCAAAACCTCTCGGTGACATTTGCCATAGACAGGGCTGGACTGGTAGGCAGCGATGGGGAAACGCATCAGGGAATTTTCGATTTGTCGTTTTTGAGCAGCATTCCCAATATGACCGTAATGTCTCCCAAGAACCGTTGGGAGATGGCAGACATGATGCGTTTTGCAGTGGATTATCCGGGACCTGTGGCAGTACGTTACCCTAGAGGTACTGCATATATGGGGATGAAAAAATTCCGGACGCCAATCATATATGGAGAGAGTGAGATGCTTTATGAGGAGGAAGGGATTGCCCTGTTGTTTGTAGGGCATATGTCCTCTCTTGCAAGTGAAATCCGCAAGGAGCTGAAACATTCGGACATCCCATGCAGTCTGGTGAATGCGCGCTTTGTCAAGCCGATTGACATAAAGATGCTGGAGCGTCTGGCAAAGAATCACCGCCTGCTTGTTACAATCGAAGAAAATGTGCTGGCAGGAGGATTCGGTTCTCAGGTATTGGATTATGTATCTCAGGCAAAGCTGAATATGCAGGTATACAGGGTCGGAATTGCCGACGAGTATGTAGAGCACGGTAATGTAGATGTGCTTAGAAGGGTGATCGGACTGGAAAAGAGTACAATTGTTGAGCAGATTTTATGGAATAGAGGGAAAAAACGAACATGAAAGAACGTTTGGATGTACTGCTTATTAAACGGGGGCTAGCCTCCTCCCGCGAAAAAGCAAAGGCCGTAATCATGGCTGGGGACGTCTTTGTGAATGGACAGAGGGAGGATAAAGCAGGAACTACATTTCCTGAAGATGTGCAGATTGAGGTCCGAGGTCCTGCACTCCCCTATGTGAGCAGAGGCGGCCTCAAGCTGGAAAAGGCAATGAACCGGTTTGATGTGACAGTGGAAGGGAAAGTTTGTACGGATGTGGGGTCATCCACAGGTGGATTTACTGATTGCATGTTACAAAATGGGGCTGTCAAGGTGTTTGCTATTGACGTGGGACGAGGGCAGCTTGACTGGAAGCTTCGGCAGGATGAGCGGGTAGTTTGTATGGAAAAAACAAATATCCGTTATGTGAATCCGGAGGATATCGGCGAACCAGTAGATTTTTCTTCCATCGATGTATCCTTTATTTCTTTGACAAAGGTTTTGGAACCTGTTCGGAACTACCTGATTCCAGAGGGCGACATTGTGGCGCTTATCAAACCGCAGTTTGAAGCAGGGCGGGAGAAGGTGGGAAAAAAGGGTGTGGTTCGGGAGAAGGACACTCACCATGAGGTGATTGAGAAAGTCGCGGTTTATGCACATTCCATCGGATTTGAAATCAGGAATATTGACTATTCTCCGATAAAGGGCCCAGAAGGCAACATCGAATATCTTATCCACCTGAAAAAGCATGCGGATCTGCAGCCGCCGGAAATTTCAGTAGACCTGCAGTCTGTCGTGGATGAAGCATTTGCAGCGTTAGCCGGACCAAAGGCCACATAACCAAAGGCAGGATTTGCGAAAGGCATTATAATGGAGAGATTTTATATTATCACAAACTTGTTAAAGGACAAAGATTTTAAGATTACAAGGAAAATTCAGGATTATATAGAGTGCCATGGCAAAAGCTGCATTCTTTCAGAAAAGGATGGGGACGGACATATTATCCCAGGCAGTGTGCCGGATAAGATTGATTGTGCTATTGTGCTTGGCGGTGATGGTACTCTGATTCGCGCGGCAAGAGAACTAGGCGGACACGACATTCCACTGCTAGGGGTGAATATGGGAACGCTGGGGTATTTGGCGGAGGTAGAGCTGCCGCAGTTTCAGGAGGCGTTGGATAAACTGTTTTCCGGGCATCTGGATATTGAAGACCGGATGATGATGCAGGGAGTGATTGACGGTAAAGCAGAGCATGTGGCGATGAACGATATCGTTGTGACCAGAGAGGGAAGTCTGAGAGTCGTGCACTTCAATGTGTATGTGGATGGGGTTCTTCTGAACAGCTATCTGGCAGACGGAGTCATCATTTCCACGCCCACGGGTTCTACGGGATACAACTTATCTGCAGGCGGTCCGGTGGTGGAGCCTACGGCGCAGATGTTTGTAATCACACCAATCTGTTCCCATGCGCTGAATGCCAGCAGTGTTGTTCTCTCAGCGGAGGATGTGATTGAGGTAGAAATCTGTGAGGGAAGGTATGGACGTACAGAAAGCGCATTGGTGTCTTTTGACGGAGCTGAGACCGTGGCCGTTTCTACAGGTGACCGTGTATTGGTGAAAAAAGCTATGGAAACCACAAAGCTGGTGAAGCTTAGCAAGGAAAGTTTTATGAAGATTATGAGAGAGAAAATGAAAGGAAACTAAAGTATGAAAGTCAGCCGCCATGCAAAAATTGTAGAATTGATCATGCAGCATGATATCGAGACGCAGGAGGAGCTGGCCGAATATCTCAACAATGCTGGATTTAAGGTGACACAGGCAACCATTTCACGTGATATTCGTGACTTAAAGCTTACTAAGCTGTCTGTAGACGGAGGAAAGCAGAAGTATGTCATTTTAAAGCCGGAAGAGGGCATGAGCGAAAAGTATATCCGCGTACTCCGGGATGGTTATGTATCTATGGATATGGCACAAAATATTCTGGTGATCAAAACCGTGGCAGGGATGGCCATGGCAGTGGCTGCCGCTGTAGATGCGATGAAATGGAATGAAGTGGTAGGGTCTATCGCAGGGGATGACACGATCATGTGTGCGATCCGCAGTGTGGAGGATACCGTTGCTGTCATGGATAAGATACGGAAAATTGTGACAAAATGATAAGGGACTGCAGGAAAATAACATGGTTAAGTGATTTTCTGTAAGTACCTGAAAAGAAAGGAAAAAAGAATGTTAGAAAATCTGCATGTAAAAAATCTGGCATTGATTGAGGAAATCGAAGTCGACTTCCGGCCTGGACTGAATATCCTTACCGGGGAGACCGGTGCAGGGAAATCCATTCTGTTAGGTTCGGTGAATCTGGCTCTGGGTGGGAGATATAATGCGGATATGCTGCGTACAGGTGCGCAGTTTGGCCTTGTGGAGCTGATATTTTCCATAGACAGTCCATTATTGGAAAAGCAGCTCGCATCTCTGGATATTTTTCCGGAGGATGGCAGAATCGTGCTCAGTCGGAAGTTAATGGCAGGGCGCAGCCAGAGCCGGATTAACGGGGAGACGGTCAGTATGACCACCCTAAAGGATGTGGCCAGTATGCTGATTGATATCCATGGCCAGCACGAACACCAGACGCTGTTACATAAAAAGAACCATCTGGCGTTTTTGGATTTGTATGCAAAAGAACAGGTGGAGGAATTGAAAAAAAAGACTGCAAAGGCTTTTCATACATACCATGCATGCAAGAAAAAGCTGGAGGAGTCCGGAATGGACGAAAGGGAACGGCAGAAGGAAATTTCCCTGGCGGAATTTGAGGTCACAGAGATTGAAGAGGCGAATCTTATGGAAGGGGAGGACGAAGAACTGGAGCGTCTTTACCGCAGGATGTCCGAAGGGAAAAAGGTGACGGAGGAGATTTCAGAGGCGTACCACTATACCGGGGAAAGTGAGTCTGGTAATGCCAGTGAGTTTTTGAGCCGTGCTATTCGCGCCTTATCTGATGTGGAGTCCGTAGATGAACAGGGAGCCAGTCTGTATCAGCAGTTGATTGAGATAGACGGTCTGCTCAATGATTTTAATCGGGAATTGTCTGAGTATGCGAAAAGTCTGGAATTTTCCGAGGAGGAATTTTATGAGACAGAGAGCCGGCTCAATGAAGTGAATCATTTAAAAACAAAATATGGAAATACCATAAAAGAAGTCCTGGAATATTGTGAGGAAAGAAAGCAAAGACTAAAAGAACTGGAAGATTACGAGCAGTATATGCTGGAACTGGAGGAGAACTTCAAAAAGGCTCAAAAAAGCTATAAGAAGAATGCTTTGGCCCTCAGCACTGCAAGGAAAAAGGCCGCCGCTTCTTTTGTAAAGGAGATTCAAAAAGGGCTGCAGGATTTGAATTTTCTGGATGTTCAGTTTGAGATGCGCTTTTCAGAATTGGATAGTTATACCTCTGGTGGCATCGATGAAGCAGAATTCTATATATCAACGAACCCAGGGGAGGCAATCCGGCCGATGGGAAATGTGGCATCCGGCGGAGAACTCTCCAGAATCATGCTTGCTATTAAAACGGTGATTGCAGACCGGGAGGATACGCCCACTTTGATATTTGACGAGATTGATACCGGAATCAGTGGTATCACGGCAGGGAAGGTGGCGGAAAAGATGCATATCATCGCAGAATCCAGACAGGTATTGTGCATTACTCATTTAGCTCAGATTGCAGCACAGGCGGATGCACATTATCTGATTCAGAAGCAGGCAAAAAAAGATAAGGCAGAAACAGAGATTTTCTGCTTGGAAGATGAGGCGTCCATACAGGAGCTTGCAAGGCTTTTAGGCGGGGCGAAGGTGACCGCGAATATTATAGAAAGTGCGAGGGAAATGAAGAGACAGTCATGAAGATAGTAATTATTGGAGATGGCAAGGTCGGCTATAAGCTAGCCAGACAGCTTTCGGCAGAGGAATATGATGTTGTTCTGATTGATAATAATGAGGAGAAGCTTTTGGATGCCATGAATCGCATGGATATCATCTGTGCACATGGGGAAGGCGGCAGTGTGGAGGTACAGAAGAGTGCGGGGGTGCCGGATGCAGATTTGGTGATTGCCTGCACTTCTACGGATGAGTGCAATATGCTAAGCTGTCTCATTGCCAAAAGAATCGGAGCAAAGCATACGATTGCCCGTGTGCGTAACCCCATTTATTACAGACAGATTGATATTCTAAAGGAAGACTTACATCTGAGTATGGCAGTAAATCCGGAGTTGGCAATGGCAGAGGAGATTTCCAGGTTGATTTTATTTCCGAATGCAAGTAAGATTGAGACCTTTGTGAAGGGCAAGGTGGAGCTTATTGAATTTCCAATTACTGCTGACAGTAAGTTAGACGGAATGTCGCTGGCTGAGATGTACAACCGCTTTCAGATTAAGGTTCTTGTCTGTGCTGTGGAGCGTGGGGAGGATGTCACGATTCCGGATGGCGATTATGTTGTGCGTTCAGGAGACCGGCTGCATGTGGCGGCTTCCCACAGGGAGGTGAGCCAGTTTTTCAAACTGCTCGGCTATCGGACGGTAAAGATTAAGACGGTGATGATCTGCGGCGGAGGGAGAGTGAGCTTTTATCTGGCCAGTCAGCTTGCCAGTCTTGGGATGCAGGTGAAAATTATTGAAAAAAATCTTGAAAAATGTGAAGGGCTTTGCGAATCCCTTCCTAAGTCAACGACAATCATACACGGAGATGCCTCTAACCATGATTTACTGATAGAGGAGGGGGTTCAGGAGGCCGATGCCTTTGTCGCATTGACTGGAATGGACGAAGAAAATATCATTATGTCTATGTTTGCAAAAGGACAGAAGGTATCTAAAATTATACTGAAGGTGAATGAGGACCGCCGGGGGCGTATGATTGAAGATTTTGGTCTGGACAGCGTCGTGTCTGCGAAGACGGTTACGGCAGACGCCATATTGAGCTATGTCCGGGCGAGACGGAATTCTCAGGGCAGTACCAATGTGGAGACCATGTACCAGTTGGTGGACGACAAGGTGGAAGCACTGGAATTTATTGTAAAAGCAAAGACGAGATATACAGATATCCCTCTGAAGGAGTTATCTTTGAAGCCAAATAACCTGATTGCATGTATCGCGAGAAGGCGGGAGATCATTATCCCAAACGGAAACGATTGTATTCAGGTCGGGGATAATGTAATTGTGGTTACAATGAAAAAACAGATTCAGGATATTGAGGATATTTTGTTGTAGGTGCGGACATGAATAATAGAATGACAGTGTATATTATCAGTAAAATGCTGGGCGTGGAGGGGGCGCTTCTGCTGATACCGGCTTTAGTGGCAGTGATTTACAAGGAAGAGAGTGCCCTGCATTTTATCGTTGTCAGTGCAGCACTAGGGATTATTTACTTTTTGGCCGGCAGGAAGAAACCGGAGAACAAGATGATCTATAAAAAGGAAGGACTGGTCATCGTGGGCTCTGCATGGATTCTGTGGTCTCTGGCCGGAGCGCTTCCGTTTTATCTTTCGGGCAGTATTCCTAGTTATCTGGACGCTTTTTTTGAGACTGTATCAGGATTTACGACAACAGGGTCTACCATTTTGACAGACATCGAGGCACTTCCTCAAGGAATGGCTTTTTGGCGAAGCCTGACTCATTGGATCGGTGGAATGGGTGTGCTTATGTTTGTCATGATGCTCACGTCCCTGGATGATGAAAACTCCATGCATCTAATGCGTGCAGAGGTTCCGGGACCGGAGGCGGACAAGCTGGTTCCCAGGGCAAGGACAACAGCCCAGATTTTATATGCCATGTATTTTGCACTGACAGCCATAGAGGTAATTTTTCTCTTGTTTGGCGGAATGAATTTTTATGATGCTTTGCTTCATGCATTCAGTACTGCGGGTACAGGAGGATTTTCCAATATGAATGCCAGTGTAGCCCATTATGACAGTGCTTATATTGACGGTGTGATCACGGTATTTATGATTTTGTTCGGTGTGAATTTTAATCTGTATTTTTTTGTTTGTCTGCGCAAATGGAGAGAGGCAGTGAAAAACGAAGAGCTTCATATATATCTTGGGATTATTGCAGGGGCAATCGCAGTGATTACTCTGGATATCCTGCATCTGTATGGAAATGTGTTACATTCGTTCCGTTTTGCATCTTTCCAGGTGGCAGCGATTATTACTACCACCGGATTTTGTACGGCAGACTGGAATTTGTGGCCTGAACTTTCAAAGACGATCCTTCTGTCGCTCATGGTGGTGGGAGCCTGTGCAGGGTCAACTGGAGGCGGTATCAAAGTTTCCAGGCTGATGATTCTGTTGAAAAGTATCAAGCAGGATATCAAAAGGACACTGCATCCAAAAGCAGTGACCATCATGAGAGTCAACGGGAGAAAAGTCAGCCGGGATACGATGCAGGGGGTCTATATTTACTTTATATGTTATATTTTGATTTTGATTGTCTCTGTGCTTTTGGTATCTCTTAATGATTTTGATTTTGCTACAACATTCAGTGCTGTGCTGACCACATTAAATAATGTGGGGCCAGGGATTTCCCTGGTAGGACCTGTGGAGAATTTTTCGGGATTTTCTGCCTTATCAAAGCTGATATTCTGTGCGGACATGTTGGTCGGAAGATTGGAGATTTTCCCGTATTTGCTATTGTTCTCACCAGAACTATGGAGAAGAAGATTTTAAGGAGATTTATATGAAAAAAGGAAGGTTAAAAGTTATTGCAGTTTTAGTGATACTCGTTGTAGCGGCAGTTTATTACTATGTAGCTCTGCCTGCGCTGAATCTTCATTCTGCAGATTTGTGGATGTTTCTGATGATGCTGCTTTTATTTGCAGCGGTAGTATATGTGATGAAGAAAAAGCCTACGCGTGATGAGTTGAAACATTTGAAAGGCTTCAAAGTTATCATAGGTGTACTGGTTCTTGTAGTAGTTGTGTATTTGATTGGTTCCCTTTTGTCCTCTCCGATTGTGAATGCGAAAAAATATCAAGGATTGCTGGAGGTGCAGGATGGGGAGTTTACGAAAGATATTGAGGAACTTTCATTTGATCAGATTCCATTATTAGACAGGGATTCCGCGTTAATCCTGGGGAACAGGAAGATGGGAAGCATGGTGGATATGGTTTCTCAGTTTGAGGTGGATGACCTGTACAGCCAGATTAATTATCAGGACCAACCGGTGCGGGTGTCACCTTTGCGCTATGCGAATTTGATTAAATGGTTTACAAACCAGAGAGAAGGAATTCCGGCATATATCCGGATTGACATGGCAACACAGAATACGGAACTTGTTAAATTAGGCGAGGGGATGAAGTATACGACCAGCGACCATTTTAACCGGAATATTTACCGGCATCTGCGTTTTAGGTATCCTACGTATATCTTTAATGAATTGAGCTTTGAAATTGATGAAGATGGGGTTCCATATTGGATTTGCCCAGTGCGTAAGTATAATATCGGTCTGTTCGGAGGCGTCACGGTAGGACGAGTAGTCTTATGTAATGCAGTGACCGGAGAAACTCAGGACTATGCCATTGAAGATGTGCCGGAGTGGATTGACCGGGCGTATTCCGCGGACCTTCTGGTACAGTTATATGACTATTATGGAACACTGAAACACGGATATTTCAACAGTGTTCTGGGACAGAAAGACTGCCTGATGACTACGAATGGCTATAACTATCTTGCGATTGATGATGATGTATGGGTGTATACAGGAGTGACCTCTGTCAGTGGTGACCAGTCCAATGTTGGATTTGTGCTTATGAACCAGCGGACTATGGAAACAAAATTCTATGCCATTGAAGGGGCAACAGAGACCTCAGCGATGTCATCGGCAGAAGGCCAGGTACAGAACCTGAAATATACGGCTACATTCCCATTGCTGCTGAATATTTCCGGAGAACCCACATATTTTATTGCTTTGAAGGATGATGCAGGTCTGGTAAAGAAGTATGCAATGGTAAATGTACAAAAATACCAGATTGTGGCGATTGGGGATACGGTCAGCGCCTGTGAGGAGTCTTATACAGATTTGATGTATCAAAACGGAATTAAGGTTGTGGAAGAGGACACCCGTGAGATACAGGAGATTACTGCGGATATCAGCAGGATTGTCCAGGCGGTGGTCGATGGAAATACACATTATTATGTGATGTTGGAAGGCTCAGATAAAATTTTTGATATTCCGATTGCAGACTATATTCAGATTATCAAATATGATGAAGGGGATAGAGTAACCATTGAATATAAGGCAGGGGAAGAGACGAATACGGTTCTTTCGTTAAACGGAAAGCCGGGTTCAGGGCTGAGTATGAGAGAAGATTCATCAGAAGTGCAGAGTTCCGAAGAAGAATCTGGGACAGAAGCGTCTGATTCTGAGACAGAATAGCCGGGAAATGCAGAAAAAGAAAAGGCGGTCCACTGTGTGGGCTGCCTTTTTACTGTGATTATATATTGTGCGGACTACCTACCGCATAGCAATTTAACTGAGAATCTTATACTCTACGTTCTCCAGACCAGGAATCTTGTCTGCTTCCAAGCTTACGCTGAGATAGAATTCAATATGGTTTAATTTGGCAATTCTGTCAATCTTCTGCATAAATACCGGGAAATTATCTACGGTAATATCAACCTGCTTTAATACTCCATCGATAAAGATGGTCTCAATATCGTGGTTGCCTGCTACCATACCATATAAAAATCCAATCAGTTCCTCTAATGTCGTGATATCGCTGTAGTCAGCCATGCAGATGGCGCGGATGTTAAAGTTAACGCTGGATGTATCTCGGTGACTCTTCTTGACTAATACGACATTCCCGTTAGAAGTCTTGACCTTTTCATTAGCAAGTTCGATCATTTGTTGAGTCTTTCCGCTGCCTCTCGGGCCAGTGATTAAGTATACCATGGCGAATCTCTCCTTTATGTAGATGTATTTTTGAGTCATGTCATTGCTCAAAGTTCCTAAACCTATTATACACTAAAGCAGGGAAAGGGACAACTAAAAAAAAGATAAAAATGAATAAAGGGAAAAAATGTGTAAAAGATATGAAAAAGAAGAGAGTATATAACGGACAGAAAAGAAATGTTGTGAGCGGAAAAATACGATACAGGAGGCTTAACGAATATGATGCCGGCGGAGGTGATATCTTATTTTTTGAATCATCAGAATAGTCTGATAAGACTTCATTTTCAGGTTGTGCTGCAATGTGCACCCCTGCTGAAAGGACTGAAAGCATCCAGTCTGCTCTCACTAGAAGAAAGCCTGTATGCAAGCTTGCCAGAAATGTTTTGCGGAACAGATATTTCATGTAAGGTACTTATGAGAAGAAAGGAGAGAGACTTAATTTTGTTCTATCGCGCAGAAGAATTGAAGGAGTATGTGGGGCGTGTGGAGGTTAGAAGAGTTTTGAATGGATTCGGATATCAAGGTATGGATTGGGAGGATATGCTGGACTATTTGAAAGAGCGGGTGAGCAGTATGGATGGCAGAACAAAAAAATTTCCCCATGAAATCGGTGCTTTTTTGGGATATCCGGCAAAGGATGTAGAAGGATTTATTAAAAATAACGGGAAAAAATATATTTTCAGCGGTTATTGGAAAGTTTACCATGATCCTTCCGGTGCGGCAAGGACATTTTTTGCATTTGATAAAGCGAAAGAGTATGCGGTTTATGAATTTTTATCAGGGAAATCCCTGCGGGAAATATTTGTTGGCAAAACTTCCGTCAATGCATATCATAAGATAACGATAAATTAAGATGTGCATAGATAGAGGAGAGATAGAACATGGAACAAGATATACTGATTGGAATCCTGATTCCCTTTGCAGGAACAACGCTGGGAGCGGCTATGGTATTTTTTCTGAGGAAGGAAATGAATGAGAGGCTGCAAAAAGCTTTGCTGGGGTTTGCCTCAGGAGTCATGATTGCAGCATCCATCTGGTCACTTTTGATTCCGGCGATTGAGATGTCTGAGGAGAAGGGTGGGGTTGCATGGATGCCTGCCACAATAGGATTTTTGCTTGGAATGGGCTTTTTGCTGATTTTGGATGCGCTCACGCCTCATATTTACCAGGCAGATGAGGAACTACAAGAGGGGCGGGGATGTTTCAAAAAAAAACAACCATGCTTGTCCTTGCAGTCACCCTGCATAATATTCCGGAGGGGATGGCAGTAGGGGTTACCTTTGCCGGAGTGATGGATGGAAATGCATCCATATCCATGGCAGGCGCACTTGTTTTGGCATTTGGGATTGCAGTGCAGAATTTTCCGGAGGGAGCGATCATATCCATGCCGCTTCGGGGGGAAGGGATGTCCAGAAGAAAAGCGTTTTTGTACGGCACGGCTTCTGGGATTGTGGAACCGATAGCCGCAATTTTTACGATACTGCTGACCCGATTGGTTCTGCCGATTTTACCTTACCTGCTAGCCTTTGCCTCCGGGGCAATGATTTACGTGGTCGTGGAGGAATTGGTGCCGGAATCTCAGACAGGAAAACACTCTAGTATTGGGACAATTGGGGTAGCGGTTGGTTTTACACTGATGATGATTCTGGATGTGGCGTTGGGATAGAATGTACAGTGGATATGGTTTACCCGAACATGTACTGTAATTGAATGAAAAAATGTTTAAAATGGTTGTAAAATCGCATATAAAGCACTTGACTTATTTTAATATCTTTTTTATAATAACAAAGAAATATCGCAGAGACATAGAAGAGGAGCAGTAAGGGATGGATGCCTGACAGAGACCTGCCGGTTGGTGCAAGGCAGGAAGCAGAATTCTCTGAACTCGCCTTGGAGTTCTTCTGTTGAAGCGTACCAGGATAATGGCGCGATAGTAGGCAGAAGCGGGACTTCCCGTTATAGAAGCAAAGAGTGCATTCAGAGAAATGTCTATGTGAAGAGCACATAGGGAACTGGATGAATAAGAGTGGTACCACGGAAGTTCAAGGCCTTTTCGTCTCTTAATGGAGACTGGAAAGGCTTTTTTGTTCTATAGGAAATGATGAATTATTTCAGATTTCCATGAGCAGAGGAGCTGTGAAATATAGCAGAAAGGCTTTGGATTACACAGAAAGGAAGGAAAAGAAAAATGGCACAGAAAATTGTCTATAATCACAAGGCAATCGAGAAAAAGTGGCGCGAAAACTGGGCAAAGAACCCGGTAAATCCAAAGGAAGATGCTGCGGGCAATAAAAAGCAGAAGTATTACTGTCTGGATATGTTCCCATATCCATCCGGAAACGGTCTGCATGTAGGGCATTGGAGAGGATATGTCATTTCGGATGTGTGGAGCCGGTATAAGCTGCAGCAGGGATATTATATTGTACATCCTATGGGCTGGGATGCATTTGGTCTTCCGGCAGAAAACTATGCGATTAAGATGGGAATTCATCCTTCGGTGTCTACGGCAGAAAACGTGGCAAATATCAAAAAGCAGATTAACCAGATTGCCGCCCTGTATGACTGGGATATGGAGGTCAATACGACAGATCCTGCATTCTACAAATGGACCCAATGGATTTTTGTAAAAATGTTTAAGGAAGGGTTGGCGTATGAGAAGGAATTTCCGATTAACTGGTGTCCTTCCTGCAAGACAGGACTTGCCAATGAGGAAGTTGTGAATGGAAAATGTGAGCGCTGTGGTGCGGAGGTGACAAAGAAGAATCTTCGTCAATGGATGCTCAAGATTACGGCCTATGCGGATCGACTGCTGAATGATTTGGATAAACTGGATTGGCCGGAAAAAGTCAAGAAGATGCAGAGCGATTGGATTGGTAAATCTTATGGTGCAGAGGTAGATTTTCCGGTTGATGGCAGAGACGAGAAGATTACGGTCTATACAACACGTCCGGATACACTTTACGGAGCAACCTTCATGGTATTGGCTCCGGAGCATAAATTAGCGTCAAGCCTTGCGACTCCGGAGACAAAAGAAGCAGTGGAGAAATATATTTACGATGCTTCTATGAAGTCCAATGTAGACAGGATGCAGGATAAGGAGAAAACCGGTGTATTTACAGGAAGTTATGCAATCAATCCGCTGAATGGCGCGAAGACACCAATCTGGCTGTCGGATTATGTATTGGCGGATTATGGTACGGGCGCAATTATGTGTGTACCGGCCCATGATGACCGTGACTTTGAATTTGCGAAGAAATTTGACATTCCGA
>CANOBT010000011.1 GCA_947564305.1 uncultured Lachnospiraceae bacterium
AAAGGATGGTTTCAGCAAAAGCAAAAACAAATTTAAAAGTTGTAAAGTGGTGTTAATGTAATATAATTTCTAGAATCCCCATCCAGTCTGATGGTATCTGTTCTCTGTTCCGAGCCATTACTGGTTGCTTTTAAGGAAGTCTTTGACAGGCTCAAATACGGGTCTGGAGGCGCAGGTTTGTCTGCCAGATAATTGATCCATCCAAGCACTCCGCAAGCTTCCAGATCTGCCATGGTGCAGCCCTCAAAGCCGTCAATCCCGCAATAGAAATAGCTGGCAGCGATATGGGTAAACACATATTTCAGTTCATCTCCAAACTGGGGCATAAACTGATCTGTCAAATCTCCTGCGCCACCATATCCATAATAAAGCGTTTTCTGCAGGTTGGGATTGCTCTCCAGAACATAGGACGCATAACCTCCCGTGGCCGGTGTCCCTTTCTTAGATTCCAGACAATAAGCAATTCTTCCATTCACTGTAAAAATGTTCGTGGAGTAATTTCCTAAATTGGTGGGATAAAAGACCTCCTGTCCTGTAACCAGGGATGCATTTCCCGTGGTCGCCCTTGCCATCATTCTGCTGCTCATCCTTGTATCCAGGGAAAACAGCAGCAGACCTCCATCCTCTGCAATCTGCTCCGCATCATCCCGGATATCTTCTGCCTGCTCCATGTCCTCAATGACCGTCTCCATCTCCGATACAGTCATGCATTCTTGGATAGGCATCTCTGAGTCAGGCTCGGCTTCCCCCTCTTCGGATTCGGACTCCTGGGGTTGGTTCTCTCCTTCAGACAGCCCGGTATCGCCAGACTGTGAGATATCCGATTTTTCCTTTACAATGATGTTCCGGCTGATATGGTAAGACGGATTGCCACTGACTGGTTCTACAAAGTAGATTGCTTTATATATATCTGTCTGATTCACATTGAAGTCCTGGCCGGACTGGTTCTTCGCCTCATGGAATCTGACCGTCACTTTTTCTTCCGGGATATCCATACCAGAGAAATCCTGCTGTACATCAAAACCGCTTCCTACTTCCACTTCATAGTCTCCTGCCGTTACAATCTCATCCTCTGCCAGTTCCGACTGCACTTTTTCCAGCGTCGGATACTCGGCTTCATATGCCGTTGTCTCCGATTCCTCCGCAAAAGTCACGGCCGGCTGAATCAGCGCTGATAAGATTGTGACTGCGGCAAGCAGACCTGAGATTATTCTTTTACTTTTTTTATTTGTCAAACGCATTACCTCTCTTTCATCTTTAAACATATATATTTTTCATGGCACAGCAAAAGCCACAGACTGTTTCCCAATCTGTGGCTTTCAGAATCTTTATTCACTTTTTATTTTTCGAATCAACCGCTCCAAGGATTCCATAAATTGTTTATCATCCTCCGAAGTCCGCTTGGCCGTTTTTTTGAAATGATGCTTCGATTTCGACCGCCTTGCTTTCTTGCTGAGATGCCGCTCTATCAGCATTTGGTCAATGTTCTCATTGGTATACCATTTCCCATTTTGGTGGATGCCATAAGCTCCCTTCCCCAGAATCATGGCAGCAACACCATAGTCCTGGGTGACCACCAGATCGCCTTTCTCACAGATTCCAACCAACGCAAAATCCACTGCGTCTGTCCCTGCCCCGATCACTTTTACCTCACTGTAGTCTGAGCTCAGTACATGGTTCGTATCGCACAGCAAAATCACCGGAATCTCATATTTTTCCGCCATCCGTTCTATAATAGCTACCACCGGGCAGGCGTCGGCGTCTACCAGAATCTTCATGCTTTTCCCTGCTTTCCGGCATCTGTCTTTTTCTTCTGTCTCCGCTGCCTGTCCCCATACATTTCATGAATCCAATCCTTCACAGGCAGTTTCCACTGCTCCTTCGGGTTCGGAATGTTTTTAATGAGACTCTTGGGGTTCAGTCCCATTTCCTTCGCCATGCGGATATCCTGTTCATTCAGCCTGCATTTTTTCTTGGCCTCTGCCCATAACTCCGGTTTATATGCCATTTTTCACAATCTCCCATCTTTCATTCAAAATGATACAAAAAACCGACTGCATCGCAGGTATATTTCTTACACGGCATCGGCCAGGGCGGTTCCTGCTCCGCCAACTTTCCCGCAAGCAGTTCTTTCGCTCCTTGTTGGATTTTCGGAATGATATCCGGCGTTAACGGATAACTTCCATGAGACGGCCAGATTGTGTCAAATGCTTCTGCCATAGCCGCCATTTTTTCCAGACTGCACTGAAATGCCTGCATATTCCGCCCGACTCCGAACAGAAAGATATCCCCATCCTGAATCGTATCCCCGGAAATGAGCATACGTTTCTGCCGTTCCAGAAGCATGATGCTTCCTGGTGTATGGCCTGGTGTCAGAATCACTTCAAATCTCCAATGTCCCAGGTCAATGATATCCCCTTCCCACAAGGGACGAACATCCTCCATGCTGCAGCCCTCCGGCAGCATATTTTTATAATGCTCCATTTCTGCCGGATGCATAGAGACCGGTTTGAAATCCCGATTGCAGCCTGTATGATCTTTGTCTGTATGGGTGTTTATTAAGAATACCGGTAAACCTGTCAATTCTTCCGTGATCTTCCGGATATCCAATGTACCAAATCCTGTATCGACCAGCATCGCCTTTTCGTTTCCCTCAAATAAAAACGAACGGACACCATTTTCTTCTATGATCCAAAAATGCTCGGATACTTTTGTTACATGCTCCATGTTCCACCTCTATAAACTGCTGTTATTTTCTGCCAATCTGTTTTTCTTTATCATAACACCATTTTATAAAGCCGACAATTCTATTTGTGGAAAAGAGTTCTCCTTTTTCTATATGTCTTATATTTATTTCTAACGTTCCGGCTGTTTCTTCGCTTTTCCACCTTTCTGCTTCTGTGCCTTTTCTGTAGGTGTTTCTGAACTTGGTGCTTTCGGACTTGACGCTTCTGGACTTGGTGCTTCCTGTGGCCATCCTTCCCCCTTTACACCTTCGGATACCGCAAATTCATCCACCGAAAACTCCTGCTCCGGCTGTCCTAAGTTGCGGTCGATATGCCGGGAGACCGTATAAACTGCGTTTTTTACATTTCCGATAAACGCTCGAAGCTCCTGTGGGTCTTTCTTCCCATACTCCAGCCTCTCACATACTTTATCAAACTGGAACCCGGAATTATTCACCCCATATCTTTGTGCCAGCACATAAGCGGCGCAGAATGCCTGGGCAGATACGGAGGTTCGGTTATAAGTACCGTCGTGGGAATCCATGGCGGCACATGCCATTTCCCGGTTAATAGCATGGAACGTCACTTCCTCGCTCATCCCATTGCGGGCAAAGATTGTACGCTGTCTTGGGATGTACTGTGCCTGCACCTTCTCCGGCAGTTGATCCCCAATGGTAACCTTCGGCTCCGGTTTGTTTAAAAGAGCACCCAGCAGCACCTGGATAGGCTTCGGCTCCGTTGGTTCCGGCGGCTTCGTGCGGATCTGGCTGATGTCATAGGCTTTTGTAATCACATATCCTTGTCGGATTTCTCCATCCTTCTCATAGTTCTGGTCCGCAATAAATGTATAACCATGCACGCCTGGACGCAAGGTTTTATGTTCCTTTTTCCACCCATCAAAAGTTTTAACCTGCCGAATCTCCGGATTCTGCCCATACAGGAGTAACAGATTGGCCGCTTTCTGCGGTTTGCACTGTGCCATAAAATTTAAGAATCCCTTCAACGCTTCTTCGCTCTGAAAGACTTCCTGGGCTTTAGAATCCACTTCGCCCCAGACTTCCTCCCGCTGCTGTTTCTTTAATGCAGCATATTCCTCCTTCGATAGCTGTTCCGGCTTTACCTGGTTTTCCTCTCCGTTCTGTAAATACTGTGATAAATCCATTGCCTCACCTTCCTTTCTCTTTCCCCTTAATCTTCTTCCTGACCCGACGCTTTCCACGACTCCGTTCTTTCTGGTTCCGCTTCCTTCCGGCCTCCTTCTCCTTTTTAATCTGGTTTAATTCCTTCCGAACAGACGGTTTCTTATTCCGCTCCCCCTGCCCGGTAGAAATATCTCTGCTGCGCAAGGAAGGTTCGGACAGACTCTTTCCCTCTTGCGCCTGGGTAAAATTTTCCGGTTCCATTTCATCCATCCCCGGTAGTTCCCCCACATTGAAGTCATCCTCAAAATCACTGAGTTCGAACCAAATCTCTCCCTCCGGCATTTCCACGGTTTCTGTCCTTACCTGAAAATCCTGTTCCGGGCGGAATGCGTTTTCGGTCTCCTGGGATTTTCCGACTGAATGGATTCCTTCCGCTTCTCTCACGTTTTCCTGAACAGCTTCCCCATTCTCGGATCTTAAGAAGTCCAGGTTCATCTGGTCCATCACCCGGTTGACCTTCGCTGCGTCATCCGCAAATACCATCAGTTCGCACAGCTTTGGATGTTTCCTGTCCCGGATGACCACATAGGGCAGACCGCGTTTCTTTCCTTCCTTCGCAAACTCATGGATACGGTTTGACGGGATGGTGAAAAATTTCAGCGGCCTGTTTTCTCTCAGCATCCGGGACATGGATATTTTTCCATAACTCTTCTGGTTATTCCGCATGACTGCCGCAAGGAATACCGCAAGGTTCTTCGCCATCGTTCCAGACAGCCGCAGCCCATGGTCGATCCCTTCTAAAGAATAACGGACGACCTGGTCAGCCGCCTCACCTCCAAAGTTCATATCGCTCATTCTCCTTCCCTTTTATATAATTCTTGAAGAGACGCAAAACAATTCTTACTTCTGACTCATATAAACCGCAATCTATTTTGCGTCAATTCCTTTTTGAAATATCTGCCATTCACATGTTCTGTTTAGAAAATACAGGAACAGGTCAGCGTTGCAACGCTCTCTGTTTTTCTGCTTGCTTCCCTGCGTTCGGCTGTAGCTCCTGTGGGGTCTGGCCGGAAAGCGGGCGGATAAACTCCATCCTGCCTGCCGCCTGGATTGCCTGCCGGTTCAGCAGTCTCTGCCATACCCCAGCCTTGGGTGCCCACCGGAATCCATTGGCTTTGAGCTGAGCACGATGTTCATCGGAAGGCTTTTCTTCAAACACAAGCTGCAGCCTTCCCACATCCTGATTCACCACTGCTTTTCCTCCATCAAATTCCCATCCGCAGAAGCCAACTTCCGCATTCTGTTTCAATTCTCCAATGCGTTTCTTTAACCGCCGAATCTCTGCACCGTTGTTCGTGAGCATATAAGAGGGAAACGGTTTCGGCTCCGGATACCAGGAGCGTTCCATCGAATCCTTGACTCTCTGGATTCGTTCCCCATCCAACAGGGGACATCCATCCAGGGTTTTATTCTTACGATAGAATGCGTTGACATCCTTCATCAGCTTCTGGGAGTTCTCCAGCCGTTCCAGCTTCTGCTCCAACTGCTCAATGGCCTGGGGATGATCCGAACGGATACCGCCCATGCCCGTCCCCCTGAGCTTGTCCAGGATTCCCTGCACCTGCTTCCATTCCTCCATGTTATTATCTCTTGCAGCATTCTGTTTTTCCTTTTTTCTCGTTGGAAAATTTGCCGGACCTGCCACCATCACCGACGGCACACGAGCGTCAATCTCATATCCTTTATTCATGTTATCTGCCAGTTTTCGGGCATAAGCATCTACCAATCTATCTATCTTTTCATGGTAAATGGGGTCTGCTCTCTCTTTCTGCTGTTCCGCAATCTTCACAGCCTGGTCTACACAATGCCGGTATTCTTTTGTGGCGCTGCCGGGTTGATAATCAAAGAAACTGTTCATCTCTTTTGCCCTGCGTGCCAGTTCTTCATTGATGGGATAATACGTGACCGGAATTCCTATATAACCTGCCTTCTCCCCCTCTTTTTCAGAATCTGAAATCAGCGCAACTGTGGACTCCATTTGTTCTTCCATTGAAACTTTTCCCTCTTCTGCATCATCTATCTGCAGCGTGTCTGCCTGATTTATTTCTGCCATTTGACGTCCTCCTTTCCTTCTGGTTTTTGATTTTCTTTCCGCTGATTCTGCTGCTCCGCCTGACGCATCCGTTCCTCCATCTCCTTGGAATGCTTTTCAATTTCTACAGACATTCTGATTTCCTTCCGAAGTTTCTGAAGCTGCTCTTTGATCTCCCCGATCCGTGGAGAATCCGGCTGTGTCCGGTACAGCCTTCTGCGCTCCTTTAAAAGAGACACGCTCTCTTCCTCTCTGGCCGCACGGAACGGAACCATCTGCTCCCTGGTTGTAATCTCATGTTTTTGCAGAAACTCCATCTGCGTAATCCTACGGTCTAACTGCCGGATGTCCTCACGTACCAAATAGGAAACTCTGGGTGGACGCTTTTTCAGCACCCCCATCTGATAAAGATAAGAATAATATAATGCCTGCAGTCCAGTCAGCTTTTTCCGGGGTGAACCCTTTTTTCCGCTCTGACTTTGATTCCATGCTTTCTCGTCTGACCAGATGCGTTTTTTTCGCTTCGGCTTTAGAATCCATTCTCGGATCGCTGTCTCCGTATAATTTTTTCCCAGACTTTTCAGGCGTACATACCGCTCCATCCCTGGAGCCTTTAATGCGGGATATTTTTGGTTCAGTTTCCACACATATCCCCTCTGCTCCATCTGCATCAGAAACTGTTTCCAGGTAAAGCTCTCCTGTACCGCCTCTCGGATATCCATTCGAATAGCAGTCCTCCAGGTAGGCTTTCCGTCTCTTTCTGCCTGCCATTGTGAATAGGATTTTCCTTTGCCACCGCTTTCCGGTATCACAGACAGACCGTATTTTACACAGATTGCGTCAGATAATTTACGGATTTCTTCATAATAACTCTTTGCGCTGCTGTGGTATTTCCTGCCATCTTCCAAGCTGACAGAATTGAAGACGATATGATTATGACAATGGCAAGTATTCAGATGTGTGGTAATCACTGCCTCGAACTTACCCTTAAGAAGTTCGTCTGCCAGCTCCTGCCCGATCAGGTGCGCCAATTCCGGTGTCACCTCTCCCTCCGCAAAACTCTGAATGAGGTGATATCCCTGTACGCCTCCCATCTTATGGAATCGCTTCTTAGTGGCCACCATATCCACAAAAGCGGAATCACAGGTACATCCGATGGCATCCTCAAAAACTGCCTGCTCGGTTTTCTCTCGGTTCATGGCATAGGCGACCGCTTCTTCCAGGGAACTGGCTTGTGTTCTTTTCGAGGTTTTCCTTTCATCTTTAATATAGGCGATGGAAGAATCCAGGCGGTGGACGGGAATGATACTGGTATACGCCAAGCTCTTTCACCATTCCTCTTTTACAAGCTGCCAGGTCTCTCTGGATATCCGGAGCATTTCCCGGAGGCTCTCCTGACTGGCCGAACCGGAAGCATTCGCTACATGGGCAAGCTGATTAGCATTATTACATAAGCCTGCGATCTTACGAAGCAGATCTGCGTGATGCTCACAGGGCTTGGCATGGACTTCCCCGCCCATAATCAGCGTGCGCAGATATTCCTCACGCGCAAGCCCGCTCTTTTTTACCTGTTCCTCCAGATACCGCAGTTCCTTGGCATTGAGCCGGACGGGTATCACATGGTTCCGTTTTCTCATCGTTCTTCCTTTCTCCTTTGTGTGAATTTTTTCTTCCACCATTTTTATCCCCGTCTTCTTTTCCAGATCATGCCTCCTGCCAGTATTGCCAGAACCATGATTTCCACAATATATTTTTTCTTCATCATGCAGCACCTCCTTTCCTTTTTTCCACATGCATTTTCAGCGGCATATAGACGACCTCATTTTTTGCCATCGTTTTGGCGAACTCCCACAGCGCCCATTCTTTCCCATCAATCCTGGCATGCAGGTCATCCAGGTAATGACAGATGCAAAATTTCCGCTCCCCCTTATTGGTGATTAACTGAATGGAATCTCCATCCTCAATGTAGAACAGGCTGTGGTTGAACCGGTCCACAAACCGGATCACCTTCTTACCCTCGGAGTCCCGCTTTTTCCACTCCGACTCCATCCTGGCACGTTCCATCATCTGGTCGCCCCGCCCTCCCGCAATGACGATACAGGTCATAAACACACCGATCACTCCGCCAAACATGATACCGCTTAATAACCATCCCATAAATTTCTTCCTCTCCTTTTTCACTTCTGAATCCATTTTTTAACATGCATGTAGTATTTCATTTATATTTTTTTGCTTCTAAATTTTTTTCTGTCTCCAAGACAGTCCTTCCAATCTCTGCTCCGGGGGCTTGGGGTTCTCCCTAAAGGTGCGTTTGTGACATCCAAACGCTATGCTTGCGCAACCTTTACCTCCCTTTTCTTCGCACCCTGCCCGGAAGATTCGAGTCTGTATTCTTCCATCTCACTGCGCCTCTTTGATTCGGATAAGTCCGTCCAATGTCGTACAGATGATATGGAACCGGTCTGCCATGCTGATCTCCGTATTCATGGTTCCGGTCACTTCTTTTCCACAGACCACCACCATCCGGCACCGCTTCAGCATCATATGCGACATCCGTTGGAACTCCTGCATATCCTCCGCCTCTCCTTCGTCCAAAAACGGGGAAAAACCAAACTGCGGGCAAATCGGGACGTATCCCAATTCATAGATTTTCCGGCAGTATTTCTGCACCTTTGCTTTCCCTGCATCCGCAGGGCTGCATACATAAGCCAACGCTTTCTCCATCCTGCAATCCCTCCTTCCATAAGGCATCCACATGGATGCCCATTCTGATTTTTATTTGCCTTTCAGGATGTCCAATTGGACACCCTGTTTGACTCCAAATCCCTTTAGGGTGTCCAATTGGATACCCTGTTTTGACTCTTGAATCACATTTAGGGTGTCCATGTGGACACCCTATCTAAAATAAATCCGCTCATCTCACCGTTCCCTCTGCTTTTCCGCAATCTTACATTTTTGCAGAGTCCCCGTCTCACCCTGATACTCATAGACCTCATTTCCCAGCCGTAATTCCGGAGAGACCTTTTTCTGATTCACATCCCTTACCATGTCCCTCAATTCCTCCGGCGTAAAGTCGGAATCCTTGGTCATGACCAGAAGCTCGTCCACACTGGATGGCAAGATGTAGAAATCCCTTCCCATCTTTGTGCGGATTTCCTCCAGAACGCTTGGATATAAAACGACAGAGGCACCATGGTCCCTCTGCTTGTTCGTTACAATATAAAATTCATTTTTCTTTATGGATTCTTCTTTTGGGATTTCCAACCCCAGAATAGAATTCGTCGCCGCTGCTATCGAGCAAAACTCCAAGGGCTCTTTCTCCTGGGAATTTTTCAACGCCGTTTCAAAAACTTCTTTTTCCGGCACTCCCCATGCATCCACAAAACCGGATGTTACACGGGACACTAACTTTCCCTCCGGGTTCTCTGCCAGTTCCAAATATACAACCTCAGCTCCCATTGTATGGGGCCGATAAATCCCTTCTTCCAGGTATGCCCTGTTTCCCTCACGTCCAACCAGTCTGATCCGCAGCTTCTCCTTCGTCTTCCCATAATCATGCATATCCGCCGTCGAAATCTCCGGAAGCTGGTGTTCCAGAGCAAACTCTATGATCTCCCTGCTGATTTCGGAAAGAGGGGTCCCTTTCAGATAATCCATATAAAAATCACTCAGATAGATGGTTGGCGAGGTAGTTTTCCCCTTCTCAGAAATCATAAGGCCGACTTTGGTATCGTTATTTTTATTTGCACTGTATAAAGAAAACGAATATTCACCTTTTTCTTTCATTCCTTCTTCTACTTGTTGTTTGATTTCCTCCTGGAAGGTCTCATAATCCATCTTATAATACATGGCTTTTCCCTCCGTTTTTCTTCTCTCTATTCCTCTGAGCAATGATTTCGGCAAATACCTTGGGTGTCTGTCCTCGTCCGGCCCTTGGTTCCCAATTGAAAATATATTTAATCCTTCGCTTCATTCGGTTCCCTTTCTTCCTCTTTTTTCATATCCAACGAAGACCGTACCCGTTCCGTACCCAATGCATAATACGCATCCGTGACTTCAATCCCCACAGCTTCATATCCTTCCTCCACTGCAGCCAGGATGGTAGTTCCGGAACCCGCAAAGGGGTCTAAAATCCTTCCCCCCGGCTCGCAAATCTGAATCACATCTTTCATCAACTGCAGCGGCTTCTCCGTCACATGAATCCGGTTCTGTGGATTTCCGTACCGGAACACTCCCGGCAGGCAGGCCACCGGGCGGTTGATTGGCATAGGACCGTTACTCCCCCACACAATATATTCTGCCTGCTGACGGAAACGCCCTTTCTGGGGGCGGGAGTTTCCTTTATCCCATACAGCGGTTCCCCTCCAGATCCAGCCTGCCCATTGCAGGGCATCCGTGATAGATGGATACTGCCGCCAGTCAATGAAGAGACAGATTGGTGCGCCGCTCTTGCAGGCTTTTCTGACGTCCATCAGCCATTCCGCCATCCAGTGGGTCCAGGAACGCTGGTCTTTATTGTCCCCGTCAAAATCCGGCAGGGCGTTTCCCGAACGCATGCTGCTGTATTTCTGGTTCGTGGTACGGTTCCTCTCACTCTGCTTCGTACCACCGGAAGCGTAAGGCGGATCTGTAATCACTGCATCAAAGATTTCTGGCTTCAATGCTTTCACCAGCTTCAGCGTATCTCCATGCAGAATCCTCCAATGTTCCCCTCCGGTCGATTCCTCCAAGTTGGTCCCTTCTTTTAATAATTCCTCCAGTTTCAAACAATTCTCCATAGGCATCCCTTCCTTTCAACTTTTCTGTTTTTTTATACAAAAACCGCGCCATCAATTCCTTTATAGAAAGAATCAACGGCACAGCCCTTTCTTCTGCTTCTGTTTTCTCTGGTTCTTCTTATCTCTGGCACTGCTGATTTCTGTTTCCACATATTCGCTGATGATACCCAGAGCCTCATAATAATTGCCCGATTCAAAAACTCTTTCACTCATCTCTTCTGCCTCCTTCCTCAGTCCATTTTTGGAAAGCAGTTGGGTTGCATCAGACAGAACGGAAAAAATATTTCCTTCACGTCCCACAAGCCGCATCCTTGGACGTGGCTTTTTAGCTTCCTGACAAGTCTTTTCAATTTCTGAACTTAACCGTTTTTTCTCCGTTGTCTGTGTCTGGAACTTTGTCGGTTCTCCCTGCCAGAAATGGACGTTCAAGGTTCCATCATCTACCGGAATATCCCTCTGTTCAAATCCTTCGCCCCAACCGTCACTGTATTGGCCGGTAATATACTCACACAACTCATGCAGTTCCTGTGATTCCAGAAATTCTTTAAGCTGCAGCGTGGTGCATCCATATAAGATGCCATCTATACTTTCTACGGAAACCACAGCCTGCTCTACCTTCTCCTTGATGGAGGGGCTGCCATCAAAATAGTCCATCAGGTTACAGACTGCTCCCTCTTCCCCTCCAAGATTATTCTCCCTGGCAACCGCTTTCTGGATAGCATCCTCATACAGCGACAGATTCCTTCCATCCAGCGGTTCCCCATTGTTATAAGGATCGTTTTCCCATTCCATGTCATCCTTTGGGAAAAAATCAGCAGTCAGAGGAGTAAGCAGTTTCATCTCAATTCCTTCTTGCATCTCCGATTGTATTTTTTCCGCCTCTGGATTCACTCTATTTTTCTCCATTGTCACCTCCCTTGTCCTGACTATCTCGACAAGTTCCTATTATTATTCCTTGCGGCTTCTTTTTTCTTTGCCTCTAGAAATTTCTTTGGTTTCTCAATCTCCCGGTTGCTGCCCCATATCTCACGCATGCCTTCTTTCAGGACAAATATTTCCCCTGTAGGATTATCATAAATTTCTCCTGGGAATATCGTATCATTGATCACATACCTGCCGCATACAGTCCCATAGATTCTGCTGTTCCCGATAATCTGGGGATGTCCTCCGATATTCTTCTTTATGACTGCGTCGCCGGATATGGCCGCATTGTCCTTTATATATCCGCTCTGGATGCAGCAGTTTCCTTCTGCCCAGGTTTTCTCAAACATCCAGGAATCCCCGGTAATAAGCGCCGAATCCTTTGCCACGGCATATCCAAACAGCTTCGCTTCTTTTTCCACCACGGCCTCCTCACAGCAGACTGCGTTTTCGTAGATCCAACAGCATCCTTCCTGGGAAAGATTTTTTTCAGACTGCACAAATCCTCCCAGGTCCCCCTTTCGCACCGTGGTCCGGTCCTCTCCCCCGTCGAACACCTGCTTCAGGGCACGGATACGGTGGAGCCAGGGATACTGGGGATGGGAGATATTGGTAATCTCATATTTCTTTTCCTTCATCAGGCAGTTTTCCTGAAGTTCAAACCAGAACCGCAGGGTTCCCCCATCCACAGGAATCTCCCTGTCAGAAAAATCCCAGCCCCATCCTTCCGCAAACTGGTCTTTCACATAGGAAGAAAGAACCTTCTCTTCCCATGGGGAAAAGTAATCATTTGCCTGAATCTCAATCTGACCATACAGGATGCCCCTTTCCCTGACCACAGAAATATCTGCCGCTTTGATCTTATCTTTGATTTCCGCCGCAGAAAGATTTTCAAAAAGACTGCCGCTATCAGAAGCAGACTGTATGGAATCCAGAGCATAGAGGCTGTATTGGATATTCCTTTCATATGCAGCCAGTTCTGCTCCTTCCAGTGGGATTTTTCTATCCCGCCTGCCTGACACATAAAAGGTGCCTTTCACAGATATTTTTAGCCTATAGGATATCCGCCTCTTTTCCGTATTCTCTTCCACGTTTTCTTTCACCTCCCCTGTTCAGTTCTGGACATCGCTTTTTTCCGCTCCATTTCCTGCTTTGCCACATCCCCATAGTCCGCTCCCTCAATCTGCGGCAGATTTTCTATGATCCGGTAGCGGTTCCCATAGGCTTGTTTAATATGCTCGCAGGCCCACCTTCCGGCGAAATCATTGTCCGTACAAATCTCGATTTCCTTTATCTCCGGATGATGCTTTAGGAAATGTTCCAACGCCGGCGGATTTCTCGCGTTCCTCCTAATCTGCCCCTCTTTTGGTGCGCTGATTCCTCCCAGAGCAAGCCTGTATTTATCTGTCCGTCCTTTCTCCAAAGTCATGTGAGCCAGCGCATCAATGCAGGCTTCATAGACTGCCACCCGGACACTTCTTTCGGCTGGCGGCACACAAAAAGCATACTGCTTCTCACTCCCAGCCCGCTCCATCCGAAAAGACTTTCCCTCCCGGTCATAAATACCCCGTAGAAATGCATATCTGGGTTTCTGGTTCTCATCCATTCCAACAAAAACAGCGTTATGGTATGGGGCATTCTCATATAAAATGCCAAGCTGTCTGCAATAACGGATCACCTCGGTGCTGATTCCCCTGTCATTCAGATATCTCTGCACACGCCCGCAGTTCTGAAATGGTTCCGGCAGCACAAAAGATTTCCTTGGCTTTTCCTCTGATGGTGGTGAAATATAAGATAATGACGGATTCTCCTGCAGTAACAATCCCACCGCCTCCTGAAAATCCATGCCATCTACCCGAATCAGAAAGTTCAACGCGGAGATTCCACCGATATCTCTGGACTTCCAATGCCATTTACTGGTAATTCCATTGATCTTGAAACTGTCGTGATCCGTCAATTCCCATTCATTTCTTGCCGAAGATTTCTTCAGGCGGTAAGGCTGATACTTCTGTAAATATTCCATGGCTGTCACTGACCTGGCGGCCTCCACCTGGGCTTCCTCAAACCAGGGCATTAAAGCAGAGCCTCCTGAAGCTGTTTCACCCGGTCAGTACGCTCCCAAGGGAACTCCTTCCTGCCGAAATGCCCGTAAGCGGCAGTCTGCCGGAAGATGGGACGTTTCAGCCGCAGGGTGTCGATGATCTGTTTCGGTGTCAGTTCAAACACTAAGGGAATCGCCTGTGCCAGACAGTCATCCGCACAGGCTGTCCCGGTACCGAAGGTATCCACCTGCACCATCACCGGATGGGCCACTCCGATAGCATAGCCTAAAGATACTTGGCACCGTCTGGCAAGCTTAGCTGCCACAATATTTTTCGCAATATACCGTGCCATATATGCTCCAGAGCGGTCTACTTTAGAACCATCCTTGCCAGAGAAGGCTCCGCCTCCATGGGGCACCTGGCTTCCATAGGTATCTACCATCAGTTTCCTTCCCGTAAGCCCCGTATCGGCCTCCAATCCTCCCTGCACGAACCTTCCCGATGGATTCACTAAGATTCGGGTCTCTTCATCCGGCGGAAGCAGACGCAGAGCCGGACGGAGCACTTTTTCCCGAATCTCCTTTTCCAGTTTTCTGAAATCCAAATCTTCCTCGTGCTGACAGGATACCACTACGGTATCTAGGTGCATGGGCCTCCCATTCTCATACTCTACAGTCACCTGCGCTTTCCCATCCGGCAGGATACCTAAGATGTATTGGCTTTTCCGGCAGGCAGACAGTTCCGCTGTGATCCGGTTTGCTAATACCACAGGCAGGGGCATTTTCTGCGGGGTTTCGTCACAGGCATAGCCGATCATGACACCCTGGTCTCCCGCACCATACTCTAACTCGGAGAGGTTCTCCGGCTGTCCTTTTCGTTTTTCCCAGGACTCTGCCACTGCTCCGGCAATGTCTCGGCTCTGGTGGTGGACATGGGTCTCCATCTCAATCTCCCCGGAGGGATATCCTACCTTCTCCAGAACCTCCTTTGCTGTCCAGAAGATGAACGGCTCATATTTACTGGTAATCTCTCCGGCGATCAGGAGATGTCCTTTCGTCGACAAAACCTCACAGGCCACCTTCGCCTCCGGGTCCTGCTTCAGACATTCATCCAGGATGCTGTCTGCAATTAAATCACAGAGTTTATCCGGATGACCTTCCGTCACAGATTCTGCTGTATAAAATCGTTTCATTCTTATTTTCTTCCTTTCCAAATGTGTAACCAATCTGTTTTACAGATTGATTGCCTGCTTGCCCGCCATCTGCGAAGCAGATTTCTAATGCGGGCAATTCCCGTATCTTTTTTCATCCGATACTTACACCACCTCGAAAAAGGCTGAATACCGCCTCAATTCTGAAACGGCTCCTGCCTGATTTCTTTACCATATGGATTATAAATATATTTTTACTGAATCTGATGTACCGAAAAGTACTTCTCTCTACGCATGCTTTTATAGCTTCGCATCGTTTCTATTGACGCTGCCAGAACGTGGAGGTAAACAAAGTGTTGCGTCACAATCCAGGTGTGCTGTTTTGAACACTTCTCTCTAAATTTCTCGAACACTCTTTGCTGGAAGAGAACACTTTTCAGTCTCAGATTCTGCGCTTTTAGGGTACTTTCGAACACTTTCGGATGGTTGCAGACACTTTCCAGTCTCAGATTCTGCATTTTTGGGGGAGTTTCGAACACTTCCCTGACTTTCATCTGCAAGTTATCCTAACTTTTGAACACTTGTCTCCCAGAAAGGGCCATACTCCCCCAGACACCATATCTCTTTTCAGGAGATTCTTCCTTCAGATTGTCAAAATCTTATTTGTACTATTATATTGATCATCTTCTTCTCCCACGAATGAACATCACCGCAAGTACCAATAAGGAAAATCCGCAGGCAAGCAATAATACCATGGGAAGATGAAAACCATCCCCGGTCTTTGGAGCAGTTGTTTTTCCTGATGCAGAGGTTTTGTCTGCCGTCCTGGCAACTCTTATTTCGATGCTCTGGACTTCCTGCGTATCCGTTAAAACAAATTTCATTTCCTTCTCTAACGTATATCCATTTGGCACAGCCATTTCCCGCAGGGTCAGTTCCTCATTGACTGGAAGCCTCTCCGCACGATACGGCTTACCATCTGTTACCCATTCATGCAGCACATTTCCATCCTTTCTCGTAATCTGTAAAGTAACACCAGAAAGCTCTTTGCCTGTGGTCTGGTCTTTACTGGAGATATCGATTTTAGAATAGCCATCCTTCATCTCTACCTCTGCCACAGGTTCCTCGCCCGATATTTTAAAATGGATGTCCGATGCAGATACATAACCTTTTTCATAAGGAGCCTGCTTCTCATGGAAAATATATTCTCCCTCCGGCAGTCCAAAGATTACATGTGATTCCTTTTCACTGGTCCATTCTTCCACCAGATTACCTTTCTGATCCAGCACCTGCAGAACCGCACCTTCCAGTGCTTCTCCTGTCAATGCGTCTGTTTTCAGGAAATGGCTTTCGGTTTCTTTTACGGAATCCTTTTCTGGCTGATCATATACTGTCATCTGCACATCCTCTCCCTTTTCTACCTCTACAGGATAAACATTGGAATCCAGAACATAATTCTCTGGTGCTTGGATTTCTTTCAAATAAACCTGCTTTAAGCTGGCATCAATCGGATCACTGACCGACTTTCCATCCTCGTCGGTTGCGGGCAGTTCCATCAGCAGTTCCTTAGACTGATGGTCGCTATAAATGCCATATACCGCACCTGCAAGGGGCTGGTCGGCATCCTTAGCTTTTTTCAGCAGGCTGATCTTCATCGTATGATTTATCTGCCCCAACCAGTTCACGTTGAGTCTGACAGGCGCTGCAGATGGATATTCAGACACTTCAATCTCCTGTTTTCCATCGGCAGCCAGAGCAAGGAGGCTCCAATCCTCGTTGGCGGAACCATATAAATCTCCGGAGTCATACTGCCCTGTAACATTTCCTTTTGCGGAAAAATAGAAGGAATCACCTCCATAAATCTGAATACTGCCATTAGTCATGGATTTCTTTTGGTTCACGTTATAACAGGTCACATCTTCCGGGACATTTAGTTTTACTGAAACCCGGCTGTCACCTTTCAACTGGATTTCCGGTGTTTTCTGGATATCTCCATCCAGAATGGCATCTACAGAAGTACTGGACAATGACAGGTTCCTGCTTGGCGGATTCTCCTGTGCAAATAGGAAATCAATATAAGCCATCACGCCTGCACTTTCCAGTTCTTCTTTACTGCAACCCGTGAGTCCGGCTTCTCCTGCATATGCATAATTGACTGCGATATGGGTATATACATATTTTTCTTCCTCGCTTTTTCCTGAAAAATATGTCCCAGTCAGGTCACCGAAACCGTCATATCCATAATATAAAGCCTTCTGCAGATTCACTTTAGAATCCAGCATAGACTGGATGTCATCTGTCATTTTTGCTGCTGTTTTTTGAGTTGGCACACAGTATGCTGCTTTGTCATTGATATGGAACCAATTGATTGCGTACTCTTTGAAATTTTCTATATCTGAGATCGCATCTCCTTTCCCTAAGTTCACAATGGAAGAAGAACTTTCCAAATCACTTCCAACTGCGGAAAAAATCATGATCTTTCCTCCTGTGATATCCTCCATCAGCTTATCCAGAGATTCCTTTGCATCTCCTTTTCCGCTGACTGTAATCTTCACTTTCGATGTCATCTGCGTAATCCCCTCTGTTTCCGTATCTTCCTTGGATTCTTCATCCTTCTTTGAATCTGCATCATCCTTAGACTCTTCGTCCGTCTTCGAATCTGTATCATCCTTAGACTCTTCATCCTTCTTCGAATCCGCATCATCCTTGGATTCCTCATCCTTCTTTGAATCTGTATCGTCCTTAGATTCATCGTCTGGCTTCAAATCTGTATCGTCCTTAGATTCATCGTCTGGCTTCAAATCCGTATCGTCTTTAGATTCCGTATCCTTTTTGGAATCTGCATCATCTTCCGTCTCCGTATCTGTTTTCTGCTTCTGCCCGCCATTTTCAGATACCTGCGCCGCTCCTTCCGTATCTGTCACCGTAATCTTACGGGTGACTACATAACATTCCGACTGGTCTTTTGGCGTCACCAGATAGGTCGCTGTATAAATTCCTGCTTTACCGGACTGGTATTCACTTCCATCATCTCCAATTATCTTATTGAAAGACACCTCATCCATTTCCGGGTCAAACTGGATTCCTTCCAAACAGGTCCCTACCGAAAAACTCCGGTCTTTCACACTTTTTGTAATGTCCTTCGCCACCACACGATGCGCAACCGGAAGAGACTCCTGTACTGAATTTTCCTGTATGGCGGTTTCTTTCTGCTCGTTGGCTCCCTCAGCCGCAGAAACCTGCGCTGCATTTCCTACAGAAAGCAGTCCCATCGCCATTGCCAGTCCAAATGCCGCCAATCTTATTTTCCATTTTTTCAATGTCATTTCTTTCTCCTTTTCCATCTAATATCCTGCTTATCTAGCAGAATCCTTATGGTTTCTCTTTTTCTCCACTGACTTTTTTCCTCGCCATTTTACTGCCTCCAAGACTGGTTTCTCCGGGATTCCATTCTGTCTGCATCCGTCTATAATTCCATTCAGATAAAGATTAGACGGTCTGGCAAAGGAATCTTTATATGGAGAATTCATAATATAAACCATAACATCCATCTGCATGCCTCCTTGATTCCTTACACGGATGGTCTCCTTTTCATAAACATGCGGATAACCTTCATATCGATCCAGTCTTTGTTCGCATTCCGGCGTAATCTCCCACAGCACCCCTTCCACATAACTGCCTTTTTCTGGAAAGACTGTTGCCACTCCGCACCCGGAGCAGCTTCCACAGAACGCAAGATGGTAATCATCTAGACGAACATTTTCTACGACCTTTGCATTCGGACACCGATACTCCATCTGATCCAGGTTCATGTTACTGCCATAGGCAAAATATAATTGTTTTTCCGTGATTTTCTCACCCTCTTTCTTTATTTTTCCTTCACTATCTCCATTGCATCATTTTTCAGGGCCATAATCCTACCGTTCCTCCCTCGCACTATTTCTTTGCAGACAGCTGTAGGAACTCCTGTCGTACCTCCATGCCCGGTCGCCCTCCAAGTTCTCCAACAGGTGTTCCCGGACATTTTTATATTCAGGACCGATCAGCCCCAGCCGGAGCAGGAAGGTACGGAAAGTGAAACAGGAATTGTCTGAGATTTCTGTTTTTTTCATATGGGTACATTTCTGATTGATTGCCTGGGCGGAAATAGCAAGCGCAAGCGTAATGTTCGCCCGTACTTTCCCTGCATGGAGGGTACTCTCAAAGCAGCGCCATTCTAACGTTCCTTTGGAGAACACCGCATGGAGATTCAGGGCATAATACCGGGTCCAGTTATAATGCTCCCCACTGCCATCGCCGCCCTCATACCACGCCCGTTTCAGCTTTTCCATGGAAATGTTACTGTTTGGCATCCGCCGAATCTTCTCCAGAACCATGGGCCGTACCTTCTGGCAGTACTGTTCTTCCCTCCCCGTCTGCACTTTCAGGGCTTTAAACAGGATGTCCTCCTTGGAATACATAATGGTCAGAGCATTCTTGAGACTTCTTGCCGTATGGTTGGATGCGTCTACATGGACATGCATACCGCAGGACGAATTCACCCTGCCTCCGTTTCTACGCAGACACCGCACTACCTCCTGCAGCTTTCCCATTTCGTCATAGGTCAGTTTGGGGCTTACCATTTCTGTACGGAACTGATCCAAGGCAGGAATGAGCCCCCGCTCACTCCGCCGTTGTGGGGTGATACTGACATCCCGCATGAATTTCCATATCTTCCCCTCTCGGTCCTGCACGGCCCAGGAGTCATAAGACTCCCTGTATTCGATGTCCGTGCCAAACATTTGCGCCACTGCTTCCGCAGCATTCATTCGAGTGATCCCTGTCATCTCAATCTCCGTCCCGTAGAACTGTTCTTTCAGATCCATTCGGTTCCCCCTTTATTTTCCTGCCCATACTCAGACAGGAACTTCCTGCTTCAACAGCGTGTCAACGTCCCGAAGGTTCCTGCCAATTGCCTCGATGACATTCACCGTCACGCCATTCCCTGCCTGCTTATAGAGCTGGCAGTCGGATGTGTCCGTAATGATCCGGTCAATCTGTTCATCATGATAACCCTGCAGACGTAGGCATTCCCGCGGGGTCAGCCTGCGTATCCTCCCATGGTATGAAACTCCATGCCGGTCGGTTGCCGTAATGGTGAACATTGGCTCTTCTGGTCCCTTCATCCTGCGGCCGTTCTGCCGGACGCTTTTCTTAGCCGGGGTCAGCACAGCCCTCGGGCCGGTTTCCGGCTGTTGGGCAGGCTGGTCAGCAAAGTGCAGCGTCCCCTGCTGGCTCCCGGTGGTGAGGGTATGGGCAATCCCATGCCCCACACGCCCCCGTCTGCTGTTCAGGCTGGCATACCCCAGGTCGATGCTGTCACCCGGATATGCCATCTTATAGCCTTTCCGGGTCGCCTCCTTGATGGGGACTCCCATCTCATAAAGCCCCGTCTTCCCGCCCATGCCGCCTGCCTGCGCTGTCAGGGTGCAGCTTAATCCTTCCGGGTCATAGACCCTTTTTCCCTGGTTTCCGGGTATGCGCTGTATAAGAGCTGTTCCGTTTGTTTCCGGGACAGGAAGTATTTTTCCGGCACATCTTCCATCAAGATATCCGACAATGTACACCCGTTTCCTTGACTGGGGGACTCCGAAATCCTTGCTGTTAAGCACCTTCCATTCCACATGGTACCCCAGCTCCCAAAGCGTGCTGAGGATGGTGTGGAACGTCCTCCCCTTGTCATGCGATAACAGTCCGGGAACATTTTCAAGGAGAAAATAAGCAGGCCGTCCGGCTTCAACCAGTCTGGCAATCTCAAAGAACAGAGTTCCCCTCGCGTCCGCAAATCCTCCCCGTTTTCCTGCGATGGAGAATGCCTGGCAGGGAAACCCTGCGCACAGTAGATCAAAGCCTGGCATTCTTCCAGTTTCAATTGCTCTCGCATCGTCACAAAACCACTCCCCTTCCGTATCAAACAATTTCCGGTAGTTCTTATCCGCATGGGCATCCACTTCACAGTGCCCCACACATGTGAACCCGCCTGCCCGGTTCAGTCCTTCACGGAATCCGCCAATCCCGCTGAATAAATCAAAAAATCGAATTGTTCCGGTTACCACCCCTTCCATTTGTATAAAAAAACGGCATGGAGTTTATTCCATACCGTTTCTTACATAAAAATATATATTTCGTTCTATCCTCTGATTCTGAGTCTATCCTTCTGTTGCTGTATCTTCCGCTTCCTGCCTGGCACCATCCACGTTAGGCGATTTTCGATTCCAGTGCTTCTTCCGTTTGGGCCTCTGCCTCTCCAGGTTCTGTTTTTGCTGAATCTTCAGGTTCTGTCGCATCCTCTTCCGTTTCCGCTGTTTGCTCTGAATCTTCTGGTTCCGATTCTATTGGTTCTCCGGATTCTTCCGCTTCTTCAGGTCTTGCTGTTTCTTCAGATTCCTTTCCCTCTGTGATTCTTTCCCCTTCTGGTTCCACAGGCTCTTCCTTGATTCCTGTTTCTTCCTCCGGTGCCTCAGCCGCTTTTCCTGCCTCAAACTCTGCCTCACTTTCTTCTACCGCCCTTTCTATCAGTGCGATCAGGAAATCTTTTTGCTTGCATCCCTTCTTTGCTACCGCTGCTTTAAGCCTTGCGAAAAGTTCCTCCGATACTTGTACTGCCAATGTCCTTCCTACTCCTGCCATGCTGGTGTGTCCTCCTTTTTCTCTGAAATGTTCTTCAATGACTTCCTGTATGAACTGCTGTGTGCTGATCTCCCTCTGCTCAATTTCCTGCCTTACTTTCGTATGCAGCTCCAGTGGAATCTTTCCGCAGATGTTTTTCATCTCTGCCATGTGTTGGTTCCTCCTTTTCTTTTGTTACATACAGGATACTCAAAAAGCGCATGCATATCCATTCACCATACCCAACAAAGATGGAGCCCACAAATGCAGCATATCTGACAAGGGTTTCTTTTGATTAATCACTCAAAACTGCACCACCTCCTTTCCGCAGTTTCATTCCATCCGGGACAGAAAGTCCAGCATCTGCGCCGGAATCTCCGGTTCTTGAACTACCCCATCTTCTGCTACCGATAATTCCTCTAGCCTGCTCCCTTTGAGTTCCTCCCGAACAGTCTTTTGGAACATTTCTTCCAGCCTGAGCTTTTTAAGTTCTTCCCGAACAATCCTCCGAAGCATTTCTTCTAACCTGGAAGTCAAGTCCTCATGTAAGATTGCCCGCACCAGGTAAGAGTTTTTCTGCCCTTCCGGAACACTTTTTAGAATCTCCCAAGCCCGCCGATGCTCCGGGTTCTCTGGATTCGGCCGGAAGGAAAACAACAGGCGATTCACGGTTCCATCATCTGCTCAGCGATCCGTTCATACCCTGCGGCATTGGCATGCACATCGGTCAGGAAAATCGCCCGACACAGCCCGTCCTGCGGCTCTACGTGGCGTTCAATGATGGAGGCCCCGCCTCCCATAAACACCACCGGAATCGCCCGAAAATCAAAGCCTGCCTCCATAATAGAAGACAAAACCTGCTCCGTATAAATCCGTCCTTGGCGGCAAACCATCTCCTTAGCCGTCTCATCCATGCTGCAGGAGCTTCCATTCAGAACACGCTCAATCTGGATGTCCGTTACAGACAGTCCCGTCCTACGGCGGATCTGCTCCATGGCCTCATCCATACACCGGATGACTCCCAGTTCCAGGCTGCGGCAGGTAGCAGCATTAGGAACAGCATTGTCCAACCGCATCAGATCTACGGTCCATCCACCGATATCCACAAGCAGGACAGAAGGCTCTCCCTTCACATACTCCGGGTGCAGCGCAATGGCGGAATACCCCTGTGGGAACAGCTTTACATCCCGAATCCATATCCGGTATTCCTCCCCTTCATATTGAAAGCCGAGAGGCCGCTCTTTCCGCAGAAAATATTTCTGGAACGCCTGCTTCTCTCTTCCAAAACCTGCTAACGGAAGTCCCGCCGCAAGGACAATCTCCATCCGTTTCTCCGCATTCCGATACCGGAGTTCCTGCGCCAACGCCGCCATGGTCAGGAGATAATAATTGTCATTCACGGTCTTATCCTTCAATAATGCCTGCCGCCCGGTACCGCAGACATAATATTTTCCCTCGTATTGCAGGACATTCTGCATGGTGTATGGCTCATAATCATAGGCCGCAAGCCCGCTTGGGAACACCACATGCGCCCCCTTAATGGCATAAAATCCATGGTCGATTCCAATTACCATGGGCATCACTTCCTTTCTATATTCTATTATCATTTTGTGTGGATTCTGGTCTGAAACATTCTTTTGAATGGAAAGACTCCCGTAAGAGAACATGACGTTTTCAAACACTTTTCAAGGAACTCCTTGGGGGAGAAAGTATAAATAGGGAAGAATGAGAACGTTGGAACCTCGTTTTTTTCCAGCCCGGTAGTGGTTACTTCCCCTTGGAAGCCGGCCGCTCTTCGGCCGACCCGTATACGAGGGTATGATCCCTGACCCTTGCGTAATGGATGATCCGTATCCGCTTCTGCCGTTCCCTTTCCCGCATCTGACGGTACGCTTCACCTGACAAAAAGAGGCGGCAATAGTCGCCCGGATTTCCATAGGATTCCTGGCTTCCTAAGATCCGAAACTCCAACATATAATCTGTATCTTTGTCATACCGTTTTTCGCATAAAATCCGGTCTCCCTTCATATAATCTGCTTCCTGAACCTCTCTTGCGATTGCCAGAAGCTCAAATACACTCATTTCCAAACCACTTACCTCCCTGCTGAATGAAAAATATTTTCTATAAGTATCCATCTTCTATCAGAACAAAGCCCTGCATAAATCATACAGTCCTAAATAAAACCGCATCGTCTATTACAGGGTCAAAGATCAGGTAAAATCTACCATCCTTGTTCTCCTTATGAATTCGGTTATTCTTCCGGTTCCCTCCGTGAGATTAACAGCCTCTCTACCGAAGCCTGGTATAAGAGTTTGTTGAACATAAGCCACCGTCCGTTAACTGCATCCACATATCTGTCAATGGCCTCTCGCAAGTGTTTCGTTTTCTTGATATCGGAAACCTTTTTCTGTGCTTCCGCCTCCATTTCCACTCTTGCCCTGTACTCCGGATTCTCTGACCGTAACATCTGGTCTGCCTCTTCTACCTGATTCTCAGCCATCAGATCAAAAAGCTGATGAATCCTGTTTTCTCCCCTTTCCTGCTCTCCCTCCTTATGAAGGCCAAACTCCTGCAGTCCTGGAATGTGCATGGCCTGTCCTAAGTAATAATGGTATTCTCGAAGCAGAAACTCTGACCGCTCCCGCAGGTTCAAATATTCCATAATCGCATGATGTTCTTCCGCCGTTACTTCCATAGCTCCCTCTTCATTCAAAAATGGAACAATCGCAGGATATTTCTCCGCCAGTTTTTCCTGTTTCGTAAGGATAGCTTCAAACTCAGAATGATTTTCTTTCAGGTAAGCCACCACCTTCCGGTCTACCCACAACGCAAGTGCCTCCGCCCATTGTTCCTCTCTGTCTCCTCTTAGCATCTCCTGATTCTCCTTTCTTCTTAAAATCTTCTCTGCTTCAAGCACGACACTATACTAGCTTTCAAAAAGGAAAGCCATTCACAGAACCTACCAATCCTCTGCGTCTGAAAATGTGCAGATTCCACAACGTTTCCACTTTATCGAACAGAAAGAACTCCCGGCACTTCCCCACTCATCGGCTCTCCCGATTCCGCTTCGTTCTCGTTGCTTTCGTCCTTTTCCTCTGCTTTCCTTCGTTTTGTTCCCTGCGTTCCTTTTCCTCCCTCTCCAGGCGGATACAGGGGTTCTCCCTTTCTTCCTATTTAAACAGAAACCGTGCAGGGTCACTCCAGTCGTTGGAAATCTGCAGCACTCCGCCCCTTACTTCCAGCGGACAGCCTGTGAGACAATTTCCCCATTTTCCTGCGTACTGTTCAAGAAGAAATGATTTTACTTCCTCTGTTTCTTTCTCTGTCAGAAAGTCATTGAGCACAAAAATAGCCCAAACATACATCCCCTTTCCCTGTGCTGTATCTAAAAACATCTTTTCAATCTTTGCTTTCACAAAATCACTTTTACTGTAGGCAGCTGCTAAATTGACGGAAGGAAACATTCCCCAGATGCCGTTTTTATCATAATCCACCCGACTGTAGATTTCTTCGGCAAACAGGAGCATCTCCTTCTCATTTAATGCAACCGGATCAGATGCGTTCTCAATCTTCCTCCTATAGATGTTTATTTTTTTCTTGGGAAGATACTGAGTATAAAACTCCTTTCCATTTTCCACTGGTGTAAAGATTCCTTTCAGGGGATATAAAAAATCCGCATTGATTATCGACTCCTTCTTCATCCATTCCTTCTCCTTTTCCACTTGAAAACCTTGCGCCGGATCTGCCAGGTTCCTTCTACGAATCTTTCTATAACGACAAACAGCAGACACGGCATGATCTCCCCTAAGACCACGCTGCATCTGCTGTCTCCAACATCCTTTGATTCACTGATATGTATTTTCATCTGGTTCCTGTCAATACCGGATAAAATAATCTTTGAATGGAATACTGCACTCATCCTGGGCTGGAACAAAATGCAGGTCCTTCAGTACCTTTCTCCGAATCAACGCATCCTCCTGCGCCTTCATGATCACGGAGTTAACACGGAAATCTTCATATACATGCTCCAACACCATTTCCATCAATTCCTGTATATCCCTTCTGGCTTCATATTCCGGCAGAAGGTCCAGGCGCAGGATTCCCATGCGTTGTCCGTCAGCGGAATATTTATACGAGGGACAGACTTCCACCATCCCGATCACCTTCTCCAGTTCAATATCCATAACCGTAAAGCGAACAAAATCCTTTTCCCTGTACCTACTTTCCCAAAACTCCATACATTTCACGAATTTACTAAAATCCGTATAATAAAAATCATCGCCACAGCAGTCCCCGTTAAAATACTTTGCCGCCTTCGGATTGCTGTAGCATTGGAATAGCCCCTCCACATCCTGCATGTCCATCTTTCTCAGTAAAAAATGCTCCGATTGATAGACCGGGCATTGTTCAAATACATTTGTTTCAGTCATTTTTTCTTTCCCCTTAATCTGCAGTCTGTACTATATCATAGCAGAACTTATGTTTGTATTCAAGTAAATTTTTTTCATCTGCTACCGAATTGGAATCCTCAGATTCTTCTGCCTTCTCTTTTTTTAATCTCTCCTACTTTTCTATCAAGCACAACACGATACTACTCTTCTTCCAGAAAGCAATCCACAGAATCTACCAATAATTAGCCTTCAGAATTGTACTTTTCTCCTATCCCTCCTACCATTTTCCCAACAAAAAAACCGGCTCCTGGAGACATCCATTCTCCCTGCCAGTCATCCCATTATTCCTCCCTACTCTATACACTTTTTTCCCTATGCCTTGTGTATTAAGTAGCTATATTCTACTATTTTAAACACAATATACTCTATACACAGCCCAAAACCTTACCCCAGTTTACATCCAACAGATAAAGCTCCGCCTCCACAGACAGCGCCAATATCAGCATCAGACGCTCCCGCTGTCCGTCCGACAGTTTCCAAATCAGTGCCTTTTCGTCAAAGCCCGCGTCCCGAATCAGCTCCCAGGCTTTCGCAGTCCGAAATCGCTGATAATGAAGTGTATAAAACTGTACCGCATCTTTTACACGCATCCATTGATAAAAAACATCTCGGGGCATCAAGTAAGAAATGTGCTGCGTGTGCCGGGTAATCTCTCCCGCATCCGCTTTCCAGATTCCTGCCATCAGTTTTAAAAGTGTACTCTTCCCTTGCCCATTGCCGCCAATCAGTCCGACAATCCGGTTACGTGGAATCTGGACATTCACCCCGTTAAGCACTTTTTTCCCATCCAGAGTCTTACTCACACCGCACAGTTCCATCAATAGATTTTGAGGGAGCTTATCTGTTTTTCGAATCATGGAATCCTCATTTTTCATCTGCCATCTCCTCCCACTGCTCTTCCACCAGAGTGTAAACCGCCCCTAATGACAGTCCGCAGTCTTTCATCTCCCTGACAAATTCCCCTGTCTTTTCCCTTGCCATCCTTGCCTGCAGGCCGCCGACACACTCTTCCCTGATAAAATACCCGACTCCCTTCTTGGAAATCACAATTCCCTCCGTTTCCAATTGCTGCATCACCCGCTGCATGGTCAGTGCGGAAACTTCAAATAAAATGGAGCCCTCCCGCACAGACGGCAGCTTATCTCCTGCATGGCGTTCGCCGCTGGCAATCTGCGCCTTAAGGATAGAGGCAATCTGTATATAAATTGGTTTGTCGTTATTAAATTCCATAGGATATGACTGCCCCTTTCTGTTGTGCCGTTCTTTTTGTATTACTGTAATACTTATGTTATACAGTATAGTGATTAATATGGAAAATGTCAAGAAAAAGATAACGTACTCTAATGTTCCAAATTATCCATCAATTTTTTCACATCCTCAATGCTCTGTGCTATATCCGCATTGATACCCAGCCCTCTGTTTCCAATACTTTCCGGCACTACCGCTTCATCCAGATTACAACGAATAAGGCTGATATTTTTATGTTCCCGCACCAGATTTTCAAAGGGGAAACGGATAATAGTCGGTGTATTAAACCCTACCCCAAGTTCCATCAGCACGGTTTTTTCATTCTTACATTGATTTAAAAAGACTCCAAAGTTCTTTTCCGCCTCATGCCAAGCCTCATCTTCGACGAAATATCTGTCACAGCGAAGATTCATTGTCATTGGACCGCCGCAGACCGGACATTTCGGCACCATATAGGACGGAATCACACAGTCTCTTCTTGCCTGATTCATCTGATTTATCATCTTTGTATTGTCGTATACTTTATTATGGCATCCGCGCAGACACTGAATATAGCCATAATCCCCCTGGGTCGCGAAAATCCGGTCTTCTCCGAAACCCGCCTTATAAAATTGATGGTCCACATTTGTAGTCAATACAAAATACTGCTTTTCTTTTACGAGCTCATAAAGTGTTTGATAAAGCGGCAGAGCTTCCGGTTCCATGCGGTTCACATATACATGCTTTGACCAATATCCCCATCTGGCTTCTTCACTTGGAAAAGGGTAAAAACCTGCACTGTACATATCTGTCATACCATACTTTTCGATAAACTCCGGAAAGTAATCTGTAAATCTTTTACCACCGTAAGTCAGCCCCGCGGCGGCCGATAACCCTGCTCCTCCGCCAAGTAAAATATAATTCGCTTCTTTTATCAAATGAGCCGCTTCCCGTACCTGCTCTCCATAAGGCACCTCCTGAAATACATAATCCTGTGCCGGTACGCCGCTTAAAAACTCTTGAAACGTCATAGTTCTTCTCCTCCCTGATACCATTTTCCGATGGAGCATCTGTCAGCTTCTTTTCTCAATTGCCCTCACGGGACAGACTTCATAACAGTCGCCACGACTGTAGTATGTATTTCATTTACAATATAAGAAAAATACTCTTTTGCCGTCATCATAAATACCTCCGATTCTATTTTTCAGTTTCTCGTTGTAATTAACTTATTTACAACATATGCTTATATATATCACTCCAACGTTATAATGTCAAGCATTACACTTATTTTTTGTTGTAATACTTGAACACACAACAGTTCTATGATAAAATATCGGATACAAAATTATGGAGGTATGTTATGCAATATTCATCAAGACTGACTATCGCGGTTCATATTCTGCTTTGTATAGAGCAATTTAATGGCCAGGAAAAAGTTACATCAAATTTTCTTGCAGGGAGTATCGGGGTAAACCCTGTTATCGTAAGAAATATATTAGGCCAGCTGAAAAAATCCGGGCTCGTTAATGTAGCTGCCGGCGTGGGCGGTTCCACGCTTGCGAAAGCTCCCTCAGATATCAGCATGAATGATATATTTGAGTCTGTGGAAAACTCTCACGAGAATCTCTTTCACTTTCATGAAAAGCCCAATCCGGAATGTCCGGTTGGTAAAATAGTTCACGCGGTTTTAGATGAAAGGCTTGTGGAAATACAAAGTGCCATGGAACAGAGTATGCGCTCCATGACACTTCAGGCTATCATTGATGATATGAAAGAAAAGCAAGTTTAAAAATGTTCATTTACCCGAACACAGATTACCCCAAAAATTTCTCGTAAAGTTCCCTGTCAATTTCCTTAAATACATTGAAAATCACTCTGTCAAAAGCTTCCCTGTTCGTATCCAGAAATTCTGATACGGTATCTGCCGCAATTCTGACCGCTTCATCATTTGGGAAATGGAAAACCCCGGTGGATATGCAGCAAAAAGCCACGCTCCTGATCCCATGTTCTGCACAGCATTCCAGGATACTCTGATAGCATTTTTTCAACTCTTTTCTGTGTCTGTCTTTCAATCTTCCCTGCACAATGGGTCCCACCGTATGGATGATCCATTCGGCAGGAAGATTGTAGCCCGCTGTCAGAAACGCTTCTCCCGTAGGTTCCTCATAATTCTTTCCATATTTTATTTTCCTGTCATTCATATAACGGTTACACGCAGAGCGAAGCTGCACTCCCGCAAATGTATGGATACAATTGTCAATGCATGTATGCATCGGAACAAAGCATCCCAACATCTGTGAATTCGCCGCATTTACAATTGCTCCGACTTCCATCCTCGTAATATCACCCTGCCAGATGGAGAGCTTATCCTTATGACGGTGCATGCTGTTCAGTGTCTCAGATACGGTCGGTATATCTGCAAGCGTTACAATTCCTTTTTCTTTTGCCCTCTCACTTAAATAAGCATCCTGCACCCGAAGGACTTCCTCATCCATATCTTTCGGCATACGGATATTCATAAGAGATCTGAGCAGCGTCTGCTGCTCTTCCAGGTTCTGCGGAATCTCAATATCCTTATACCTTACGGAATCTTTCTTAAATTTTTCCACAAGATAGTTCAGTCTCTCTCCCTGATTCATATCACCAGCTCCTGTCTCAATATAACAAAGAACCTGCCACTGGCAGCTTCTTCTGCATACATATTATGCAGAAAGCCCTGAGCTGAGTCCATCCAGGACTTTTGTCAAAATCGGAAAGTCTCCATCTTTTAAAATGATTTCTTCCCCTTCTTAGAACTCATATTGCGGATTTCCAGAGAAGTCCGCAATGACTCCATGAGCATCCTCAAGATAACATGCTTCCGTTGTATCTTCAACACTTACAACTGTCTTTTTTCAAAAAAGCATATGAAATTTGTAAATATCTCCTTTTGCACAGGAACTTTTTCACTTTATCCATATTCCAAACAACGACCTCCTTGACAAAAATCTCGAATCATGATTATATTTATAGGATAGTAGTTAAAAGCTATTAAGTATGTAGTTCGAACCTTCCTGACAGGTTCAAAAATACTATAGACTGACACCATAACGCCAAAAACAGAATCCGACCGGAGGCACAACATGAAAAAAGAAGAAATGCTGGATGAAATCAATACCATTCTGGATAACCCAGAGACGAAAGCACATGTAGACAAAATCATCCCTCTTCTCCACGGGAAATGGGAATTACAGATCATGCTGGAAATCTGCCGTGTAGACGTATTGAGATTCGGAGAGTGTAAAAAACGCCTTCCCCGCATCACCAACAGCGTGCTGACAGCCGCACTCCGCAATCTGGAAGGCTGGGGATTGATCACCCGCACGCAATACAATGAAATTCCGCTCCGTGTCGAGTATACTCCTACGGAAAAAGGAAAGAGCCTGCTGCCAATCTGTTATGAAATTGTCAGATGGGGAGCGGAAAACAGTCTCGATGAGCTATTATAAAGTAAAAATCAGAGTCACCATTCTTGTTTCGAATTTCTTGATTGTAGTTTCAGAAGAACAGGAGGACGCCCCATGCCAACAATCCTTATCATAGAAGATGACGCCGCCCTACGGAACGGCCTTGCATTCGACCTATCAGCAGAAGGTTATAAAATTCTTTCAGCCAAAAACGGCAAAACTGCCGATGAGCTTTTAGAACAGCCCGTCGATATTGCTTTACTGGACGTGAACCTTCCCGATACGGACGGCTTTACGCTCTGCCGGGAAATCAAAAAGAGAAAAAATATCCCTGTCATCTTCCTGACATGCCGCGATTTGGAAACAGACGAGCTTCAAGGCTTTGACTGCGGTGCGGATGATTATGTAACAAAACCCTTTTCCATGCCCCTTTTAAGAAAAAGGATTGCCGCAGTCCTTAGACGAAACGGAAACAGCGAGATTTATTCGGACGGATTTTTAAAGATTGATTTTGAAACGTATACGGCTTATGCCGGTGAAAAAAACATTTCATTTACGCCCACGGAATATAAGCTGCTGAAAATCTTCATATCAAACGGCGGCAATGTATTAACAAGGCGTATTCTTCTGGAAAAGCTGTGGGATAATGAAAATAATTTTGTAGACGAGCATGCTTTGACGGTAAATATCAACCGAATCCGCAGCAAGATTGAAGATGACAGCCATAAATATATCAAGACGGTCTATGGCACGGGCTATATCTGGACAGTGTAAAGTATCATATGAAAAAAGGTGCAGAACTTCCTTCATTAAAAATCTGGAACGGTGAAAAGCAATGAAAATAATTATAATTCTTTCAGTGACAGTCTTAATTCTGTTTATAGCGCTAATCTGTGTCATAATAATGTATAAGCGGGAAATATCCTTGTTTTCCAAAGAATTGGACGGCACTCTTGATGACATGCTTGCAGGGAAAAATCCTGATTTTGAATTTGTAACCGACACGCTTTCCGGCAAAATCAATATCAAGCTGAAACGCCTGTATGAAATCCTAAATCAGAAAAGTGAACAGTCCGAGCAGGAGAAAAAAAAACTAAACTCTTTTATTTCCGATATCTCTCATCAGACAAAAACACCGCTCGCGAATCTGAAAATGTACCTTCAGATTTTGTCTGAGAGAGAGCTTGAAGAAGCGAAACGCTGCGAATTTCTAAGGCTATCGCTGGCACAGACGGAAAAGCTCGAATTTCTGATTATATCGCTTGCGAAAATGTCGCGGTTGGAAAACGGCGCGATTTCGTTTTCTCCCTGCCAGGTCCCCGCCCTTGAAATGATTGCGGACGCTCTTGCACAGATTATGCCGTTCGCGGAGCAGAAAAATATATCTGTAGATGTAAATTGCCGTGAGGACATTTTTATTTCCTGTGATAAAAAATGGACTTCCGAAGCGATATTCAACATTCTGGACAACGCTGTGAAATATACTCCTCCCAATGGAAATATCACTGTTTCTGCTGATAAAAATGAATTTTATGCCCTGATAAAGATAAAAGACAACGGTATGGGAATTGATGAAACAGAACAGGCAAATGTTTTCGGACGGTTTTATCGTTCTGAAATGGCCGATGAAGTTGACGGGCTAGGCATCGGCTTATTCCTTTCCCGCCAGATTATTTCCGGGCAAGGCGGTTTTATCACCGTCAAATCAGAACTGAATAACGGCGCTGAATTTATGATTGCTGTTCCTATGGGATAGAGCTCTCCCGTGAAGTCTCTTGAATCCATGTTTACAGCTCATTTTCCGCCAATATCCATATCCTCTCAAAATCTTCATAATTTTGAGAGGATTTTGTGACATTTGCAGTTTATATTGTCTGATAAAGACCCATTTTATATGAAGGAAAGGGAGGGAAACAGCAGCATGAGCGTGCTTAAAACACAAAATCTGAAAAAATATTACGGCTCCGGCGATAATCTCGTCAAAGCCCTGGATGGAGTTGATTTTTCTGTTGACCGGGGCGAGTTTGTCGCGGTTGTAGGAACATCAGGAAGCGGCAAAACTACTCTTTTGAATATGATCGGAGGGCTTGACAATCCCACGGAGGGCAGTGTTACGGTTGACGGAAAAGAAATTTCGCAAATGACAGCGGACGAACTGACCGTTTTCCGCCGCAGACAGATTGGATTTGTTTTTCAAAACTATAATCTTGTCCCTATGCTGAATGTATATGAAAATATCGTACTGCCGATTGAACTTGACGGCAGCAAGGCTGACCAAGATTTTATTGACAGCGTTCTGGAGATGCTCCACCTTACGGATAAACTGGAGCGTTTCCCCAATCATCTTTCAGGAGGCCAACAGCAGCGCACCGCCATTGCCCGCGCCATCGCTTCTAAGCCGGCTATCCTTCTTGCCGATGAGCCGACGGGAAATCTGGACAGCAAAACAGGACAAGAAGTTTTAGGGCTTCTAAAGCAAACCGCCGAAAATTTCAAACAGACTCTTGTAATGATCACTCATAATCTGGAAATCGCCCAGCTTGCGGACCGGATTGTGCGCATTGAAGATGGAAAAATCGTAAAAGCGAGGGAAATATGATAAAAAATAATAACAGCCATATATTGCGTAAAATCGCTTTCCGCAGCCTGAAAGCGGGAAAAATGCGAAATATTTTTATTATAATAACCGTTGCCATGTCCGCTGCCTTAATTTCCGGAATCGCAGGTTTTTGGGCAGGCCACGGAAAGGAAGAGGAACTTACGCTTGCTTCTATGCAGCATGTGATTTATATGAATGTCACGAATGAGCAAATATCTCTCCTGCAAAATGACGAACGCATCGAAGAACTCACAGCTTATAAGCAAGGCAGATTTTTTGAAAAAGACGGATATTCGCTTTGCGCAGGATACTTTCAAAAAGATGTGGGCAGGATAAAAACTCCTGTATCAGAAATTTCCGAAGGGCGCTATCCCGAAAAAAAGAATGAGATTGTGGTTGACAAGTCCTATATGGAGTGTATCGGAAAAGAGCCTGCTATCGGGGCGGAGATATCAGTAACCTGGCTTGATGGGACCGCTGAAGATTATATTGTTTCGGGATATACCGACTATAAAACAAGCCTGAAAGACTATACGATATTGTTTTCAGAAGCATATGCCGAAAACGGCTCCCAGCTAAAAGATATCCCTTATTTTTCCGCTGTCAGGATTGAAAATGCAGATAATATGGGCCAGGATGAATTTATAAATGAAATAAAGACTCTCGGCGAGCAATATGGAATTGCACGGCACAATATCAACGAAAACAATAAGTATGTAAACAGCAAAAGCCGCACGCCTGTGGAAGCGGCCGCGATCATAGGGGTCAGCGCTGCAATCCTGTTAGCAAGCATCCTTGTAATCTACAGTATTTTCTATATTTCCATAACAGGCAGGATACGACAGTTCGGGCAGCTCCGTACCATCGGAATGACGTCAAAGCAGATTGGAAAAGCCGTAAATTGGGAGGGCATAATCCTCGGCTTCGCAGGAATCATTATCGGTCTTGCTATCGGTACAACTTTTGCTTATATTTTAATACCTGCAGGATTTTATTTTCCAAGTACTGCTGCCATTTGGCTGATGACTGCTGCCGCAACTCTGCTCACAGTCATGTTTTCCATAAGGAAACCTGCGAAAATTGCAGGAGCCGCCACGCCTGTTGAAGCGTCGAAGCTGAGCGGCTATGAGGCAGATGGCAGAACGACAAAACATCCCTTACCAGACGCGAAGAGGAACCTCACTCCCTTTGGGCTTGCTAAGATCAGTGCGGGAAGAAACCGGAAAAAATCCCGTATGACCGCCCTTTCCTTAGGGATAGCCGGAGTACTTTTTATCTGCGGCGCAACATTACTTAGTTCTTTTAACCTGGAAGAGTATTGCCGCCAGCTTGATTTTTATTTTGGAGAATACATCCTCCGTATTTCATCGAATGCAGAACAACTTGCCGAACATGGCATGACTGATATTCAAATGGACAATCCCTTAAATGAGGAGCTAAAAGTCAAAATCGCCTCCCTTGACGGAGTGAAAAATATTACTGCTACAGAAGGTTTGGAGCTGACCTTTGAGTACAATCATTACAGTGCAAATGACTGCGCAGCTCCTTTTGGCAGGGAAGAGGCCAAACTTCTTAGCAGATACAGCGAAAACGGCTCCGCATTTGATTATGACCAAATGGTCAGGAACAAAGAAATTATCATTAATGATAATAAGCTCGCCGAAGAAATCTATGGTTGGAAATTTCAAACAGGCGACAGAGTATTGCTCCGCTGGTTTGACGGTACGGATTACCGCGAGGATTATTTCAAAATAGCAGGCTGCATTGACGCTCTTGAGCTATACAATGACAAAAAAAACGACAGCGTCAGACGCCTGAAAATGGAAGTTGGATGGTTTTTTATTCCAAGAGATCTGCTCAAAAATATGATTCCTGACACCTGTAATTTAAACGTTAAATTTATAATTTCTGTTGAGGACTGGGAAAACGATACTGAGGTAAAGGAATTGATTGAAAAAATCGCTGATGAAGAACCCACACTGTCATTTGGAACACTTTCGGAGGATATGGAGATACATGAAAGTATCTATAACTCACTGCTATATATGGTTTTCGGCTTATCCGCGTTCCTCATTGGGTTTGCCCTGATAAACCTTGTGAATACTCTTGTTTCCAATGTCATGTCACGGAAGCAGGAATTTGCCGTGCTCCGCTCCATCGGAATGAGTGGAAGACAACTGTCGTATATGACCATCGGCGAAGGGCTGATGTTGGCAGCTAAAAACATCATGATCACTTTTGTTTTTGGAACGGCTGCCGGGTATGGTCTGATCTGTGCTTTAAAAAAGATTGGTGCCAATTACCTGCACTGGCATTTTCCAATCTGGTATCTGCTGGGATATGTGATGCTTGTTATCGCCGCGCCAGTCATCATTTCCGGGATTGTAATAAAAATCCTGGATAAGAAAACTTTGGTGGAACGGCTGAGGGAGGCTGAGTAGAGCATTGAAGAAAGCAGTTCAAGTATCTGGCTATTTTAATCCAAGATTCTTGAACTGCTTCTTTTTAGGCCCTATAATCAGTTATTATTGCCGCCATTCGGCGATTCTAGTTTATTTTGATTCTTTGCTTTGGTAAACCCTTAAAAAGGTTGTCATAATTTTCTAAAATCATCTACAATCTTCACTCCGGCACTGGTTCCAATGCGGCTGGCACCTGCCCGAATCATCTCCAACGCGGTTTCCGCAGTACGGATTCCTCCGGCCGCCTTGATTTTAATCTGGTCGCCTACACATTCTTTCATCAGTCGTACATCTTCTGCCGTTGCTCCGCCCGTGCCATATCCGGTGGAAGTTTTGATAAAGTCCGGCTTTACCCGAAGAGCGATTTGGCATAGATGCCGTTTTTCTTCATCCGTGAGGAAACAATTTTCAAATATCACCTTTACAGTAATATCTCTTTCCCGGCAGACTGCGACAATTCTCTTCATCTCTTCCTCGACATAGTCCCAGTTCCCGCTTTTGAGTTCTACCAGATTTACCACATAATCCACTTCTCCGGCACCTTTTTCAATGATATCTCTGGTCTCAAATACTTTTGTTTCGATGGTAGATTGTCCCAAAGGGAAACTGACCGCCGCATCACAGAGTACTCCGGACCCTTCCAACTGTTTTTTGCAATATTCCAAAGGTGCATTGTTGATTGCAACCGTTTTAAACCCATATTTTTTTGCCGTTTCACAATGCGCTTTCAGTTCCTCAAGGGTTACATACTGCTTTAATAATGTATGGTCAATCATCCCGGCAAGCTGTTCTGGTGTCAAATTCATTTTTTCCATAGTGATTCCTTTCTTATATGTGCTTGTTTTGTACGTTCTCAATTGTTTGTTTTTGTATTTTTTCAAGCATTCGGCTGTCTCAGGCCGTATTCCGCCAGATGGTGGTATACCGGAAGCAGCGCCTGGTAACTTTCCTCAAATAATCTCTGCAGTTCCTGGTATTGTCTGTGGCGCTGTATATCCGGCTTCGTCCTGTCCTGAATCTTTACAAACCGGTCAATAGCCTCAAATCCTTCCAGAACTCCGGCTCCTACCCCCGCTGCTACGGCGGCGCCCATAGACGTCGCTTCGTCCAGATAGTTTAGTCTGCAGACCGGCAGCCCATAGATGTCTGACAGAATCTGGCGTATCACCTTCCCTTTTGCCAGTCCGCCGATAACAGAAATCTGGTCAATGGGATACCCTGCCCTGAAAATCTCCAGAATGATATTTAAGTTCATCGCCACACCCTCGATACAGGCCCGCAGCATATCCCCTCGGGTATGCTCCATCTTCAGCCCGATATAGGCTCCTTTAGCTTCGCTGTTCCAACGCGGACTGCGTTCTCCTAAAATATAGGGCAGATAAAGCAGTCCGTTTGCTCCCGGAGAGGATTTCTCAATTTCCTGATTCATCAGCTCATAGGGGCTGACTTTTCGTGCTGCCGCCTCAATGTCCAAATCTTTGCATAATGTTTCCTTTATGAAATGATAGGAATTCCCGGCAGCCTGCATGGTGCCGTTGGGCGTATAAAGCCCTGGAACCATATGCGCCCAGTTGTAGGTCCTCATCTCCGTATCAAATACAGGTGCATCACTGGTGAACGCCACCCAGGATGAAGTTCCCAGATAATTATAAGTCACGCCTTCTTTCACGCTCCCCGCGCCTACCGCGGCGCAAAGGCCGTCCCCGCCGCCCAGGATAACCGGAGTTCCTGCGGGAAGCCCGCATTCCTCACTAAGCTTCGGAGTAATTTCTCCTGCGACATATGTAGAAGGCTGCAGCTTGGGAAGAAGCGAACCGTCAATCCGCATGACTTCTAAAAGCCGGTCTGACCAATCCAGCTTTTTCAAATCCAGGCAGTTCGTACCGGATGCGTCTGAATAGTCAGTAACATATTTCCCCGTCAGCTTTGCCACCACATAGTCCTTGGGTTGAAGCATTTTATAAATATTTTTAAAAATCTCAGGCTCATTGTCCCGAATCCACATCAGCTTTTCTATGCTGTAGGACGCACTGATTCGATGTCCGGTAATCCGGTAAAATTCCTGCTCATCTATCTTCTGACGGACAGCGATTTCCTGCTCCTGGCTCCTCTGGTCAGCCCAGATGATGGCGTTGCGCAAGGCTTTTCCCTGACGGTCAACCACCACGCATCCCATCATCTGTCCGCTGAACGCCATTCCCGCCACCCGTGCACCGCCCAGCTCTTTCATCAGTTTCCGGTTATTGACACAGACCGCTTTCCACCAGTCCTCCGGATTCTGTTCTGCCCACGTGCTGTTAAAAAAGCGAGTCGCATATGGATAGGTTACACTTTTTATTAATTCTCCATCTGTACGGAACAGGGTCGCCTTGTCCCCCGATGTCCCCAGATCATGTGCTAACAGATATTCTGCCATATTGTCTCCTGTCTTTTCTCAGATCAGCCTCACCGGCTCGATGATTTCATTGATTTTTGCCATTTCCTCGTCACTGATATTCCAGGTGATGCTGTGTACGTTCTTCTCCAACTGTTCAACAGAAGATGCACCGGCGATAATAGAAGTGACTTCCGCTCTCTGCCGCATCCAGTTAAATGTCAGTTCGTTCATCGGATGCCCTATCTCATCCGCAAACGCTTTCAGCTTTCTGGCGATGTCAATATAGGTCGCGGACTGCTCCCCTGAAAGCTTCGGATTTGCCCTGCGGATGTCATTTTCCGAAAAATCAATTCCGTTCAAAAATCTTCCTGCCAGCAATCCCTGGAATAATGGGCTGTATGGAAGGAATGCCTGTCCGTACTCCCGCACAACCGGAAATACCTCGTCCTCTGTCCTATATTCCAATGGAATCCCGTGATAGGTAGATGTATTTCTCTCTAACATATTGTAAAGCCCCTGCTGGCACTCTACGTCTACCATCGTCATCATAGTCTCCACGTCCTTCTGGCTGTAATTACTCAGTCCCACATAGCGTATCTTCCCGCTTTTCTTTAGCAGGCGAAGCGCCTCTGCGGTCTCTTCCAACGGAGTAGAAGAATCCGGCCAGTGCATCTGGTAAATATCAATGTGGTCGGTCTGGAGCCTCTTCAGACTGTCATCAATCTCTTTCAGCAGGCTCTCTTTCGTCAGGTTGTTCTGCGTTTCCTTCTTTTCATTCCAGGGCAGCCCTGCTTTAGAAGCAATCAGGACATGATTTCTCCTGCCACCGTCCTTGAGTGCCTTTCCCAAAACCGTTTCCGATATTCCCATTCCATACACCGGCGCCACGTCAAACAAATTAATCCCCATATCAATCGCTCTATGAACGACCTCAATGGCCTTTTTTTCATCAGAAGAGTCCCAGTCCCCTCCCATGTTCCAGGTTCCGACTCCGATTGCTGAGATTTCTTCCTGTATTTTCGATACCTTCTTATAAATCATCTTTCTTTTCCTCCATATCTTCAGTCAAAAATAAGTAACCGGTTACACATTAAAGCAAAAAAATGTACTCTTTTCTCTATCCTCTCCTTTCTGATCCATTTAATTCCAGATGATACGGGGCCATCGCCACCTTTCTTGAACTTCCGGAATCATGGATTCGTTCCATCATCAACTGCATCGCCATCCGCCCCATTTCCTGATTATCCCGGGAAATGCAGCTAAAAGGAAAACCAATTTCATTTAACATGGGAACCTTATCGATTCCAATCAGCGCAATATCTTTTCCAATGGTGATTCCACAGGCCGCAGCCGCCTTTAAAAAGCCGATGCTGCTCCTGTTGTTGCAGGTCAGTATCCCCTCTGGATAGTCCCCGGATAAAAACATCTGCTTTGACAGACGAAATGCCGTTTCCGTCAGAAAATCTCCAATCAGGATATCCTTCTTCTTCACCCGAATCTTGTGCTCGGAAACTGCCTGTTCAAATCCCCGGCGGCGGTCCCTGGAAATCTTCAAGTCATCCCCGCCTGTAAGAATACCGATTCGGCGGTTCCCTGCATGAATGAGCTCTGTGGTCGCATTGTATGCGCTTTGATAATTTTCAAAAAATACACCATCCCAGTGGTTCCCTTCAAAATCACGGTCCACAATCACCACCGGAATTCCAAGTCCATCGATTCTTTCTGCCAGGGCTTTCGATTCTGCACTCTGGTTGTAATCCACCGACGGGGCAATAATCACGCCCATAAGCTGCTGCTGTGCAATGACGCGCAGCACTTTCTCTTCCTTCCGGGCGCTATTCTGTGTATCATAGAAAAACAACTGCATGTCATGGCGGTCCGCTTCGCTGATAATCCCGCGCAGCACCTCCCCATAAAAGATATTATCAATCTCCGGAACTACCACGCCGACCGCACTGGTAACCCCCTTAGAAAGACTGACCGCATTGACAGACGGAATAAACCCGGTCTCCCGGATCACATCCTCTACCTTTTTCCTTGTTTTTTCACTGACATAGCCGTTGTTATTGATAACTCTTGAAACGGTTGCTTTGGAAACTCCCGCCAGAGCTGCTACCTCATTGATTGATACCATAAACCCTCCTGCAATTTCTGTAACCGGTTTCCTATTTTTAGATTAACATAACTAAAGTGAAAAGTCAATGTCTAAATTAGTGTTCCCATTTATAATTGCCTGTCAAAATACATCGTCGCCGCCAATTCTATCAGATTGCGGGAGCCAATATAGATCAACGCTAAGCTCTGAACCCGCTGATATGTAAACGTGGCTTGTTCGTCTACGAACAGCGGTATCACACACACCAACAGAATCAGAATCCATTCCGTAATATGCGCAGCATTATTAGCCTTTAGCTGTATCAAGCTCCAACGCTCATCCCCCTTATACTCCACTTGTTTCTTTGCTTTCAATATATACAGCCAAAGAGTTCCTCCCACTGCCAAAATAAGAAGCATTAAAATGATTGTCTGGTCACTCATATTACTCATCCTTTCTATACTCAAAAACCTGGTCGATAGAAACTTCAAATGCATCCGCAATCTTGAACGCCAGTTCCAGTGAGGGCGTATATTTATATTTTTCTATCGAAATAACAGCCTGCCTTGAAATTCCAACCTTATAGGCCAAATCGGCCTGCGTCCAGTCCCTTTCAGCCCGTAGAACTTTAATCCTGTTCCATATCAAAGTCATCTCCCCTTTCCAAAAAGTAACGAGTTGATTACATTCAAAATGTAACATATTCATTACTTTTTGTCAATAGAGAATGACAATATTTTGGAAACAGGGCATAAAAGGGTGAGCACAAAAAAACAGCAGGGACTCCGTTACAGGGTTCCTGCTAGTATCTTAACTATACCGCCATCGCATTCGCATTAATCTCGTCAATCACCTTCTTTATCCCCATCCACACGTTCAAATCAGTAAAGATATCTACAATAAATCTCCAGTATTTTCTCTGCATGATCATGATTTTTTGCAAAGATAATTGTCTTTCCAAGAGTTTCTCCATAATTGATACGAATTCCCTCTGTCATCAAAATATGCAGCGCCTTTTTAATGGTATCTTCATTAAAAATCCAGGAATTTAATGCCGAAGACTGAATACTTTCCGGAAGATACCCGTTTTCATTTTCAAAGGTATCTTCATATGCTTTTTTATCTTCCTCCGACAGCTCATCGTATACGATTCCCTGTTCCATAAATTTCAATGAGGTTTCTACAGAAAGAAAATCCACCAGATATCCGTCTTTTACCGCCTGCGCCAATTCGTATCCATAGGTAGGCACCCCATTTTCCAATTCAAAAATCTGGTAGGTATTCTTATCAATTTCATCCTTCGGCGTAGCGGTGAGTCCGACCAATGGCGCATCAAAATAAGTAAAAATGTCCTTGTATTTATTATAAATAGACCTGTGGGCTTCGTCAGCATGTGTCAAGCAAGAGCGGAAAGATTTTTCTGCCATATTTTTTAATGGCACAATATCCGTCATTCTACCGTAACATCCTTGCAAATCTCATCTGTCAAACTTGATATTTCCTCATGCTTTAATTCAACTACAGGCAGTCCCTTTACGTTGATACCTCTTCCTCGATAAAGCTTTCCTTCCTCTATAATCTCATCAATAATAACTGTCCTGCCATCTTTGGTATGAGCATATTACATTACTTGAACAGCAATGTCAAATTTATCTTTCTGATATTCAAAAGGCTTATAACTTGTTTCGCTATTTTGGGATTTGTAGATGCTTTCTAAAGTTGGAGAGAATTCCGTGTAATTGGATCTCCAGTAGCCGAATGCAATATTCCCCTCTGAGTCGATAGCATATATTGTTTTCTTGTCCGGCGAAACTCTATACTTGTACTTGAAAGAATAACTCTCTATTGCTTCCAGCGGTTTCATTCCTTCATAGTAATCCTGAAACGCTTCAAACCCTCGATCTCTTAAAGCAATATATTCTTCCCACATTAAAATCTCATCCATATCTACTGACGGAATGACATCCATACGTTTGAAATCATATCTCGAAATATCCACAAAGACGGTGAGGCCTTTGCATTCATCGCAATACCAGCAGTCTAAATCTTCTCCTGGTACATCATCAACGCAATCATATAGTTTCCAATACTCACTATTGTCATCCATTATACAATCTGGATGTTCCTCAGCGAACTTCCTAAAGAAGCCAATACGAAAAGCCCATACAACAGGTTTTCCATCTCCATTCCACATATCATGTCCAGATGGACATCCTGTATGTGCCATGCATATCACCTCTCAATCTCTACCCACCAACCACGACCATCTCTATAGCCGTATTTCTTCATGAATTCTTCAAGTTGTTTTATGGTACCTGCGTTTGGCTGGCGTTCTGCAAGAAGCCCTTCTTCCTTTGCCGTAGCCATCACCCTATCGGATAAAGAGTCCATCATATCGCCCCAGGCATCAACAACAGCTTTTACTTCTTTATACTCATCAGTATCTTCCTCATAATCGTAAAGATCATCCTCAATATACCAGAACTTGTTATGTGCCTGAACATAGGCATCCACCAGCTCCTGAGTCGTACTGATTTTCTGAATGACAGCTTTCATCTCATCCACCGACATATCAGGCACAGGATCTCCTCCCATAATTACAGTTCCCTCTAGAAATGCATCTTCTACTGATAGCCAGGTTCTATTTTGTGCCGCCTCTACAGTATTCTTCCATAATGGCAATGGATTAACACCAACAAATCCACTTTCTTGGGCATCATCGACTTCTATTACAATCCATTCTCCTGCAGCTGTCTTTGCTAAATCAACAGCGATAAAACACGTAGCAACTCTATGTGCAGTCCATTCACTCAGTTCAATAGCCACCTTTTCATCCTCAGGGTTCATAGGCAACACATTTACCCTCAAAGCAAAAGAATCTGAACTCGTAGCTTATCGGAACCATTTCAGGATATGATGTATCATCTATGGTCTGCAGCTTCACATACTCTCTTACGGCCACCTTTTGCCAAGAGAGTATGCTGTCATCTTTCCATGTTCTTCTAAGCTGCTCATACACATCAGCGTTCTCAATAATACATTGTGATTTATTGTGCCTGTTAGTTTGACGGTTTCCTTTGATAAATACCGGAAACGAAAAGTCTTTTAACAGTTCATTCACATCCGGGAGTTCATCATATATTTTTGTAAATGGCGTTTTGTCTTTTATCGCCGGATACCATTTTTCTATTGTACTGCAACGGAGATGTTCAGCATTATGAACCAATAACTTCATCCCCATGCTTTCAATCATTTCTTCCAGACCTTCATAGTCTTCTACTGCTCCAATATGCAGAAGTACAGGTGAATCAATTTCAGCAACCACCGATCTGCACTCAAAATGGTTTCTGAAATCAAAATCATAGACATCGTTACCTGTCCTTTTCTTCAGTATAGCTATATCTCCGATCTGTATGAAATCATCACATACTTATCTTAATTCCATATTTACTCTTCTTCATCGTCATCATCATGCAGCCAATCAGGTTCTTTGACGGTATGAGAAAGCGAATAATAATCAAATACTTCTGGCTCTACACCCAGAACATCTTTTATCCACTCAACTGATTTTGCAACATCTTCCTTCGTACTGAATCCTGGAATATTCGGTATTCTTATATGTAATCTATCAGCCAGAACAGCATCTTTAATTCTGAAAAGATTCTGCATAACCTTTTCATTATTTACCCCGGTGTATTCTTCGTAGATAAATCTGTCCATATCCTTGATATCAATGATCCATTCATCAATATCTTCCAGGAGTGGTTCCACGCATCTCCACGGTACGTTCAGAGAAGTCTCAATTCTCTTAGCCCATCTGGAATCCATCAGCTGGCATAATTCATGAATAAATACTGATTGAAGCAATGGCTCTCCACCACCAAACACTACACCACCGCCTGTCATCAGATAGTAGATTTCATCCTTCTTAAGAACTTCCAGTAACTCTTCTGGCTTATATGCTGCTCTTGGAGTCTGTGAAAGAAAATCTTTGCCCTCATGACAGGAATTATTTATGCAGTACTTACCCTCATACTCAGCAATCTCTGTTTCAACACCTGCAATCTCAGCATTAATCCTATCCCTCTTCACAAGAAAATCATCCTTTGAGCGGCCACAGCTTCGATATTTCCAGATAAATCTGCATTTTCTTCTGTCTTATCTGTCGTTTCTGTTTCTTTTTCCGGTGTATTTTTTACATCAGATTCATCCTTAGTACCGCAGGCGCTTATGCCAACGATTACCAGCGCACTCAGTATGATAAGCAATAATCGTTTCATGTCTTTTTCTCCGTAAATTTATTCTAAATTCTAATGCCTCGCTGCTCAAATATTACTCGAATGTAACATTTTGAATTATAACTTCATTCCAATTTGCCGCATCCACCATTAATGGATCTAAACTAATTGATTCACTCCAATTTGCTATGTCATCATACAAACAATCCATCAATTCCGCAGTTTGCTGATCTATATAAAACATTTCCGGCTCTATATTTGAGCCATCATCCTCTCCGCCCATTAATTGAATTGCTTTTTGTACAAGATGTTTCGAAAGATAACCCCAGGGTTTTGATTCCCCCTTACCACCTATATTTTCCGGCCATATAAAATCCTTTGGCGTTATATTATATTTGGTAATATATGTCTCACGAACAGATTGCTCTACCATATTATATAATTGCTGCATCACATCCTCCCCCCAGTAATTCTACCGCATCTTTATGTTCATTAGGATCCATTCCTAATACCTCTTCACTATATCGCATTATTTCTTCCCGCTCAGCCTGCGCTGCCTTCTGCTCTTCTGTCATTTCGACATTCTCTTCTTATACCTCCTGTACATCAGGCTCCTCTGCCTCAGGTTCTTCTTCCTGTATCTCAGGCTCCTCTGTTTGTTCTTTTGACATCTCAGTCTTCGTTTCTTCCGTTTCGGCCGGATTCTCCTTTTTGTTTCCACATGCTGCCGTCATTACAATGACCATTGCTGTTACCATAACAATACTTAAAAATCGTTTCATACTATTCTTCATCTTGTCGCCTCGTTTCCGATAAATAAAAATAATCACTTCATGAATCACAGGTTTCCTTGTTGCCATATGTCTCACATTCTGTTTACTAGTCCGCTGGAACAATCACGAAATCTATTGCTCATAAGCAACAAATGTATTTATCCCCCCTCAATCTAAGCAACCCGATATACAGGCACAAAAACACCAGCATCCCAAAGGCAGAGTAAAACATTGTATTCATCCGTGCCTTCGTATTCCACGCAAAAGCCGATTTCCGAAAATCCCTGCATGAAATACCAGATCCGTCAGCATCTGATGGATGACTCCGATGCCGGACGCAGAGCAACGCCTCCCAACCGGATTTCTTTTTCTTCCTTCAACACCTGCTCCACATACGCAAATATTCCTTTATATTAAATGGATATAAATTAAACTGTAACAATTGAGCTTAGGTATGCTATAAAGAGATGAAAAATGATGGAGAAGCCTAATTATGTGACAAACTTTATACGACCTGTTAATACGGAAATCAATTATATCGACGGACACAGACTTCTAAGGCAGCTAAAGCCATCTGTATAGCATATCTAATATCGTTTAAGTGGAACTCCCAAAAAGAACGGCGGCAGGGCTTTTCCCTACGCCACCGTTTTACTATGCATATATGTTTTCTTTCCCACGATCTCCACCGCACAGACATTATGCCTTTGGTAAGTGACAAAAAATTGAACCTCTTTGGAGAAAACTTATCCGAAAAATACTCTGAAAGCACTACAAATTCTCTGTTTCTATCACTAATGCATTTCACCATTAATTGTTTTTTCTCCCTACATGCCTGATTCATCCACTTTTCTTTTAAACAGAACCAGTCAGCAACCGTCTCCCCAATTTCTCAATTTCAGCATAACACTCACTAAAAAAAAGCTTATAGGCTTTGCAAAAATAATTCTCGTAAGTCCTGGTTACAGGATTAAAATCTCGATTTCTCTGACATCCTCCACGGCATAGCCGGTAAAATCTGCATTGGCTGCATGCATCAGCAATCCTTTGAGAGCGTTCAATAAAACCAATCTCTTTTCTTCTCGCATCAATTTCATCTAATTTATTTTCGTTGAAATTCCCTAAGCAGTACTCATCCAGCATATAGAAATCACATGGATATACACTTCCATCAGCTTCAACCACATTTTGGATACTACAAACTCCACGCTGTTCACAGGACTCTGCTATATATCCCGCAGACGCCCCCACCCAGTTTTCAAATTGACGGATATATGGTTGTTTTCCTTCTTTTAGATCCCGAATCCATAAGTAAAATAATTCTATCAAAAACTGCCCATAAAGTTCTGGAGTCAAGGCATGAGGTACTTTACCATGCTCCTCATCTAAAGGATCAATACATGCTATATACTGTTGATAATACCAGCCTTTCTCCTTATAAAAAGTATAAACATCAGCAATTCTTTTTGCAATTTCTGATGTAATCACTGTAAGGATATTATAATCCACCTTATACTGATCCATGAGTTCTGCTGATTGTAATATTCTCGCAAATGTGGCTCCGCCGTTTTTTCTATCATGTCGAAGACGATTATGTATTTCCGGAGTTCCATCCACAGAAAGCCCTATCAGAAAATGATTCTCTTTAAAAAAAGAACACCACTCTTCATCTATCAGATATCCATTTGTCTGAAAAGCATTATATACCTGAATATGGTGTTTATTGTATTGTTTTTGAAAGGCCACTGCTTTTTTGAAAAAATCCAGACCACGAAGCGTCGGTTCTCCTCCCTGATAAGCATAGCTAATCGCCCCTTCAGCGCGTAAAATAGTTTTTCTGATGATATTTTTTAATGTTTGCTCTGACATAAATCCATAGGATTTTTGTGTTCGTTTTTCTGCTTCATCACAGTAAAAACAATAGTCACAGGACATATTACAAAGACTGGATGCTGGTTTCATAAGTACATTTAATGCCGGCATAATGTGTTCCTCCTGATTTATTTTAAATAAATAAAAATATTGTAGACATTTATAAATATAATGATGATCATTAGACAAATAAATAATTTATCCACTGTCTTACTTGAAATTTTCTGGTTTAGAGCTCTGCCGCAAATCCCACCGGTAATGCCGCCGACCACCATTAGAATAAGCATACTCATTCTAAAATCTGGTACGCTCTTTGTTACAACAGATGAAAAAAGACTTGCCAGCTGAGAAAAGAATATAATATAAAGCGAATTCTCCGCAGCCGCTTTTGTTGTCATGGAGAAGAAAAAAAATAATATGACCAGATTAATCGGTCCCCCGCCAATTCCAAGAAAGGAAGATAGAATTCCTAAAAAAAGTCCAATACAAATGCATCCCGGTATGCTTTCCACATTTTTTGTCCGTATTCTTTCTTTATTAATCGTATAGATCAAAGTACCAAATGTTATAATCAGAAGGCAGCCTGCCTGAACGGCTCCGACTTTGTTCCGATCAGAACTAAAAGCAGAAATATAAGAGAACATCCATTTACCTGCTGCTCCACCAAAAGCAGCACCAAGTGCAAGCGGCAGACCTATCCTATATTCCATATATGACTTATCACTCTTTCGGCTTTTCATAACAGAGTAAGCCGTCATAGATAATACTGTGGAACCTGATAAAAAGCTGATCGCAGCAACATCCATAATATGAAATGCATCCAGTACAGGTTTGATAATGACGCCTCCTCCAATTCCACATATTGCTCCAATAACCGAAGACACAAAACAAATAATGAAAAAGATAAACAACAACATATTTTTCCTCATTTCTATAAAATTTATCAAAATACAACATCACAGTGTCTTGAAAAATTCTCAAAATTTATAGATGCCCTGCATAAATGAATTCACGCAGGACATCTATCTTAGTTATACAACATTACGTAATTAACAGACAAATTCAAAGGGAATTGCCGGAATATCTGCCTCATTATATAAGTTAACCAAATACCAGTCTGTTCTCGCAAAAGCTACCGTCACTATTTTCTGCTCACAATCGGCAAGATTCAAAATCAAACTTTTTCCTTCCGTATATGCTGTAAACATAACTTCCTTTAAATTGGGATTTTCTTTCAGTTTATCTATATTGCAGCGGTACATAAAAGGAACATTTCCTTCATAAATCTTTAATGCCGGAAGATGGTCTCCTTCTATATGCATCTCTTTTCCTGCATGCGCAAAAGTAATTGTAAGTATATTCCCATTTCTTTCACATTCTATCGCATGCGGTGCGTCAGCAAGAATTTCTTCTCCGTATACATAACGCCTTGCAAGTAAAGATAAACGTATACCTACCGTTCTTTTATCTTTTGGATGAATATCATACTCTTCACCCACATCTGCTATAGAGCACATGTACGAACCTTCTACTGTCTTATCTACCTCTTCCTGACATGCGCGGATAACCGGAAATTGATTATATCCTCCTGTTATCCATTGCTTATATCCCGGAAGCTGTACGAACAAAAATGGTAATTCTTCCTGCCACAACTCACGCCAATCGCTAATCAGTGCTGTCAGCATATCCTTATATAGTACATTTGCTTCAGGAATAAGATTTTCACTTTCTCCCTGATACCAAAGAATACCACGGATTGTAAAAGGAGCTGTTTTCTTCAGCATATGCTCATAAAGACAGCCCGGAATTGTCTGTGGCTGCAGCATATCCCGCTGCATCTCCTGCCAGTTGCCAAACATATCGCCAAACTTCTGTGACACTTCCTCCAGGCTGGGGGTACGTGGAAGGATAAACTCCTGAAAAGGCTGGTCAAATGGATGACCTTTCGCGTTCATCGGACTTACCAGTTGTTCTTTCCAATATTGTTCCATATCTAATCCGGCTGCCTTCTCCTCATACATCTTCATCCAAATCGGTCCTGCCCTGCGTACACTTTCCGGTTTCATCCACACACTTGAAGATGTTCCTCCCCAGTTACATCCAATGATTCCCACTGGAATATCCAGTTTTTCCTCTAATGCTTTTTGGAAATAGTAACCAACTGCACTAAAATACTGTAAATCTTCTTCACAATCCGCCTTTCTCCAAACAGCCTGGTCACTATAGTCAAACGCCTCTTCCTGTCCGTCAAAACACACTTCGGGAACATCATAGAATCGCAGCCTGGTATTGTTACAGTTTGCAAATTCCTTTTCACGGTGCTTCTCATAACGCATCCAAAATTCCATATTCGACTGTCCACCAGCCAACCATACTTCTCCTACCGCAATGTCTTCAAATGTCAGTTTTTCCTGTTCCGTCCATACCTGCATCACCTCATCTTCGGAGGTCATAAGACTAGGCAGTTTTACTCTCCACTCACCATTTTTATCTGCTTCTGCCTGTTCCCGTCTGCCCTGTATTTCTACTGTTACTTTCTCTCCCGGAACGGCACTTCCCCACACGGCTACCGGCTTCTCCCGCTGTAAGATCATATTGTCCTGAAATATTTTTGCTACCTTCAACATTTTGGGCCTTATCCTCCTTACATATCATGTAATTTTTCAAACATTTAAGCTTTACCCATAGTTTTAAAATGATCGTCCGGACATACTTACAAAATAATGAATCATATCACAATAGTCAGATGGGATTGTCAACGGAATCGTACGAAGTACCATTTCACAGGTTATTGTCTTATTCGTTTCTTTCTGTAATGCATCTTTTATTTTAGCGGCCGCGGATTCTTTGTCCTTCTTTTTCACAAATCTCATAAGCGCTTTATATGCGTTTACTGCGGCTCGTTCCCAGACATATTCCGGTAAGATATCAGGTATCAATTGTGTTTCACTGCATTTATGCAATACCTCTATGTCTTTTTCTGTCATAACCTCATCTACTTTTAGCCCAAGACGCTCATATTGCTCCAAAGGCGCGTCATTTTCCCGCATAGCGCGTATCATTAGGTTCGCAAGTTTTGCCTCCACTTTCAGATCCTGTAGTTCCCTTTCCTGAAGCGGATCTGATTCCATATCAAAAAGCTTATCCCCGAAGTTTGCTGCATTTGTCAGACTATTATTATCAAGATTTCCTACTGCAGCCTTCTCTTCGGTTTCTCCCATTAACTTATCTCCAAAATCATCCGACAGAACGCCATTATATTTCGGTATCTTCAATAATGGACTTTCTTTGGTAAATGAAAATCCCTTACTCAATTGACTCTGGCTAATTTCCGATATAGAAAACCTTCCCCGCATATGCGTAGGCATCAGAGTGTATTCATATAAAGGTTCATTCTTGTCATTCACCGGTGCCTTCATATATACATAACGTCCATCAAATATGTTGACATGTCCTCCATGTACACCAAACAAAGCATAATCCCTTATCGGCTGATCCTCTTCTATAATTTTACGAACCGGCCTTCCCTGCATATCTTTCGGGAGTGAAATTTGAAAAAATTCCATTAAGGATGCTGGCAGGTCGATCGTCTGAACGATTTCTTCCCTTTTCTGTCCATCCATCTGTGAAAAGCGCGGATCATGTATAAATAGCGGAATATGTACCAGTTCATCATACCAGGGCATACAGCCTTTACTCCACCATCCATGCTCTCCAAGCAAGTAACCATGATCTGTATTTACGATCAACATGGTATCTTCCCACATTTCATATCTATCCATGCAGTCCAGAATCTTACCAAGATATGTATCACACATTGTCAGCAACGCCGCGTATTCATTTTTCACATGCTCACAGGTCGACGCGTCTTCTGTCACATGATGATATGGCGGCCAGTCAAACTCTTCTCCGGTATAATTATCCGCGTATTTTTGCCGATATGACTCCGGCGCGTAAAATGGTTCATGAGGATCAAAGCATTCTATCTGCAAAAACCAACTGTCCTCCTGATGATTCGCATCCAAAAATTCCAATCCACATTCCATAACCTTAGCGATCGGAGTATCTGCTTCCGCCTTTATATACTTACGGTTTACCTTGTCCTGGAGGTGCATTTTTTTAGTAACCGGAAAATACCTGGCATCTTTATTCTGTACGCTTGTATTATTCCGCATTAGATTCAGTTGTACTTTCCAGGGATCTCCTTCCTGTCCACGTACATTTTCCCATGAACTGTAGCGGGTATGGTAAGTAGCTCCACCGTCTTCCCAATAATGTGTGTGATCACTGATCAAATGTGTATAAATTCCTTTTTCCTTCAAAATCTCGGGCATAGAATCATCATAAGGTTCCACCGGCCCCCAGCTTCTATGTAAAAAGTTATATCTGCCTGTGTGCAGTTCCCGTCGTGCCGGCATACAAGGCAGACTGCCTGCATAGCAGTTTTCAAATTGTACACATTTCTTAGATAATCTTTGAAAATTTGGTGTCAATGTCCAGTCACAGCCATACGGACTTAGCATCTTTCTATTCAAAGAATCAAACATTACCATAATCGCTTTCACTATTGTTTCCCCTCCTTCTCATGTCTTACCCTTAAATCTTCCTGAATTTCAGCTAATCTTGGTTCCGATAACTCATAGAAAAACATTGCGATGATCGTAGCTACAAATCCAAAGATCGGAGCGCCCCAACGCAGGAGAGAAATTGTAAGCAGCACTGTTGAAGTCTGTGCCTGATTCGCGACAAAACCAGCCATATCCAAAACTGAAAGAGCCATTGCACTGCCCACCGCCATTGCCAGTTTATTCATAAATGTAAGGGTAGATGTTGTCAATCCGGCATTTCGATAACCAAATTTCCACTCGCCATAATCAACACAATCCGGCAGCATTGCCCATGCCATTGTTCCTGTGATACGCCCCATAAAACCGCAAACACCGGTAGCAACCGCAACGATTGCAAATGCAGGATTGGGGATAAATATCATAAGCAAATTTGGAATGATACTAATCGCGCTGGATACCCAGAAAGTGTTCTTTTTTCCAAACCTTTTACAAAGCATCGGAAATACCGGCAAAGCTACAATTCCAGATATCATAACAATTGAGTTTACACTGGAAACCAACCCTTCATTATTCATTACATATTTGAAATAATACATATTCATGCCCTGTGAAACCACATTTGCAAATAAATCTGTTCCCATGGCGATCATCAGCATCAAAGTCGGTTTATTCTTAAACAACAAAACCATATCGCTCAGCATTTCTTTCAACGGATTAGAATTTTCATTATGGGGCGGCAGTACAACATTTTCCTCTGTATCATATCTTTTACCTGCGCTTGCGCAGATCCAGAAGCTTATTACAGTAAGTGCCGCAATAATCGCCCCGTATATTGTCCATCCGGTGGTTCCGCCGCCAAACGCATATATCACCGGAAGAGCTACGGATCCGATAATAAACTGAGGAACTATAGCCGCCCCCTGCTTAACAGTAACAAGAGTAGAACGCTGTACAGGATCATCTGATAAAGCACTTACCATTGCATGCATCGGAATATTGGTTGCCGTAGAAGCCAGTGAATGGAAAATATATATGACATAAGCATAAATAATTTTTCCAGTCGGAGAAAAATTCGGTGACGCAAACAATAAAACGATACTAATACCCAACAGCGGTGACGCAAACATCAGATAAGGACGGAACTGTCCAAACTTTGTTTTCGTCCGATCCAGGATCACCCCCATAAGTGGATCTGTAAACGCGTCAATAAGCCGGGCTACTAACATTAGGCCTGCCACTGTTGCCGCGCTGATTCCTACAATATCTGTATAAAAATAACTTAAATAATACATTGTAAGAAAGAATGGGAAATTGGATCCGCCTCCTCCAAATCCATATTTAATGATTTCAATCAAATTCGCTCTCTTTACGCTGCCTTCCTTCATGATTTCCTCCTTCTCTATTTTTCCTCAGTAAAACAACTATTCTTTGGCCAACATATATACATATCATCTTCTGTACGTAAAAAAGGTCCTATCGTTGTTTTCTGATGATTTCTCTTTTGTCCAAAATAATCAATATCCACATTTTCCGGTAACAGAACATCTTTACACTCATCAGGAAAATATCTGTCAAATGCCTGTTCATAACACGGGGAAGCTCCTAATAATTCTCCTGTTGCTGTCGGCATCTCAATCTCCCACAAGCTTTGATCCATTTTAAAACGTAATGTGAATGTATCCTGCGTAGCAGTCACCTCGCAGATTCCATCTTCCGCAAACGCACTATGCGCTTCTGCAACATATCCTCTTGCCGCCGCATAATTTGGATCATCCAGCATTTTCGCTCCGCACATATATCCGTTGTAATCGCATTCATTTCCATATGTTTCAAAAGAATCTAGTCCTCCGCTCTGTTTACTGTGAATCTGTTTTTGGTAAAGCTGTTCATCCTCTGTGGTCGCCGGAATCCATGCTGAAATACCTAAATACCTGGCAGCTGCTTTTTCTTCCGGGGTCGCCTCGGGCAGAGATGCTTTCCATGTTCCATAGCTGTAATCCGGATTTGCAATGTACTCGCCTGTGTTTTCATCTTTTTCCCGGTTCAGGACCATCTCACAGTATGTCCCATTTATTTGCGGTTCTTTCTCTTTTGCCGGCCCGTCAAGGCATATCCTTATACGCGATAAATCCTTTTTTTGCCGGTCTTCCGCAATACCTTCATCATTCTTTTGTTCATCAGACACATTCATTTCTCCTGAAACCGTGGTCATGCCCTGCCCGACAAAAACATTTCCCAACATTTTATTTTGATTATTGAAAGTCTGCCACCTGCTGGTCAAATCTTTACCAATGACAGATAACGTACCAGGTTTCGCGATCCGCATAGCCCTCGAATATCCATCCCATCCTTCCGTCCCCATAAGTCCTGAACTGTATGTTGATGGCCATGAGCAGAATCCCTCCGGCATATCGATCCACAGATTATTGACCAAATACGTACTTGTAGATGAAAACAATTTATGCCCGACTCCAACAAAAATATTATTATCTATTAAATTCCAGCCGCTATTACACTCAAAGTCCAGCCCTGTAAAACCTTTTCCATTCCCCTTACAATAAATAATATTGCGGGAAATACGACACATATCACATTCCGAATCCATCCAGATTGGGTACGCATTCCATTCCTGGTCGCTGTACAAATAGTTATCATGTATGTTTATTCCCCATCCGCCGCAAACATCTTTTATATACGCCTCTGACAATAATCCTGTATTTAACGTATTATTATTGATCAGGCGGTTGTTATATATTTCCGTATACGCGCCACGATAGGCCATGATGCCGTTCGTTCCATTTTCATGGATATAGTTGTTACGAATTATATGAAAACCATACAATTTTGGTTCTCCGCCATAGCGAAGCTCCTGCTTTGCAGAACCACTTCCATAATCAATAGCAACACCTCTGCATCCTGTCACTTCACAGTTTTCAATCACCCAGTGATGACCGCCGTTCGTTGCTATCGCGCCATACATTGCTTCCGCATTTGTCATCCAAAAGTCAATCGTTTTAGGTCCGCATCCTCTGATCACCTTGAGACCACTAAGCGTAATATATCCCTGATTCCATTTGGCTGTAATGCACTGCATACGGTAGTTAATCTCAATCTGGTTTTTCGTTTCCAATGGATTCTCATTTCCAAAATTCGCATAAACAACGGTTTCCCCTGTTTCCGTATCTACCTTGGCAAACCACTTCATGCCGCCTTCCCTCAGTTCCTCCATGGACCAGCACTGCGACATTTCAATATCATTCAAATAGACACATCCACAGGTAAAGAAATTCTTATGTTCAGCAGAAAATCCTTTACTCATCCAACGCACCGCAAATGGATTAAAATATCGTCCTTCGGTATTCTCCTGAAAATACTTTTTTTCCATCCGGATTTCATAAATTCCTTCCTCTGCTGTTTCTCTCCATAATTCATTCCGGACTTTCTCAGCTCCTGTGATAACGGGCTTTTCTCCTGCTGCCGCCTGCAAGATCACACGGGAATTTTCATCTCTCCCGCCGTTAGGGATGACAATCTCCTCACGATAGATTCCCTCATGGATGATGATGGTGATATTTCCCTCTTCCGGGATCATCTGTACCGCTTCTTTGATTGTTGTGAAATCACCTCCTCCATCTTGCTGCACATGTACAATCTTGCGCTTTAACATTGCTCTGTTTCTCCTTTCTATGATTTGTTCATGTCCTAATTCTATATGCGTGTATTGCGTGTGTATATAAGCTATTGTGCGTGTGTTTTTTTTCGTGAAAACACCCAATTTTTATATAAAATATACTATATAAATCTTTAAATTTTTTTACATTATTGACAATTCATTTTCTTTACTTTTATAATAAATACAAATTCAAATATATTTTGCGTGTGCGTGTATTTAAAAGAAACACTTATTTGATATTGTAAAACGGAGAGGAAAGGTGAATTTACATGAATGTTACACTAAAAGATATTGCCAATGCCGCCGGTGTCTCGGTCGGCACAGTTGACCGTGCCCTGCACAACCGCGGACGAATCAGGCCGGAAGTTGCACAGCAGATCATCGCTATCGCTAATGAAATGGATTACCATATCAACGCTACTGCCCAGTTGGCAATACAGTCTAAGAAAGTACATACGATTGTTGTAATCCTGCATATTTATCAGAATGACTTTTACACGGATATCTTTGCCGGCATACAAAATGCCAAACAGCAGCTTGGTACCCGGAATATTAATATAGAAATCTATCACTGTAATGACTTTGACGCGCAAGATCAGCTTAACCTGATTAACACCGCAGTCGAAACAGGGGCTTCTGCTATCGTAATCGTGCCTATTAATGATGCTGTCATCCACCAAAAAATTGCTGAACTTCATCAGCAGGGTTTTCCCGTGCTGTTTCTCTCATCTTTTCTGGAAAATGTCCCCTGCCTTACTGCCATTCACTGTGATTATACACTTTCTGGCTATACGGCTGCCGGCTTGCTTCGCCTATTATCCGGAGGTACATGTAATGCCCTTATATTTGTTCCTTCTCTTACGCTTACTACCAACCAGTTACGCCTGGAAGGTTTTCAAACAGCAATAGCCGCCAATTCTCCCGGTATTCATATAGAAGACATCATTATATTACCTAATGACAGTCTGGACAGTTACCAGATTGTTTCCAAAGCACTTGCAGACCATCCCAACGTTACACATATTGTATATAATGGTAATGCACGTTCTGGTCTGAAAGCCTTACAGGAATGTGACCATAAGATTCATTCTATATTTTTTGACATGGCCCCTCCTACTAAAACCGCATTAAAGGAAGGTCTGATTGATGCCGTTATAACACAATCTCCATTAGAGCAAGGACGGCTTGCCATCACAGTCCTGTTTCAATATCTGATTCTGAAGAAAGTACCTGCTCCTCGAATGCTGATTGACTGTCATATTATTTTTAAGGAAAATCTGATAGAATAGTTTTTGTTTTTCAGAAGGCTGTATCAGTTTTTCATCCTCTTTATTTCTTTGATAGAAAGAAAGACAGCCAAAAGAAACGCAGCAGCATCTGTAACCGGTTTTGCCCAAAGCACCCCATCTATTCCCATCACATGTGAAAGGATCACTGTTGCAGGCAATATAATGATCACCTGTTTTGAGAGGGATACCAGCACTGCCTTCGCAGTTTTTCCGATTGCCTGAAAGAGAACACCGGCACAGACCTGGATGCCATTTATTAATGTCAGCATTAGATAAATGCGAAAACTTTTTACTCCAAATTCCTCATACAAAGGAGATCCTGTTCCAAAAATACGAAGCAGATACAGCGGAAAACACTGAAAAATAAAGGTGGCTGCAAGATTCGTGATTGTTGTATATTTACAGATCAATATATAAACGTCCTTTACCCGCCTATACTTACCCGCTCCATAATTATATCCAATAATTGGCTGGCTGCTGCTCGCAATGCCAATTGTAACCGCAAATACAATGGAGGCAGTTTTCATGCAAAGTCCAAAAACAGTAATGGGAATATCCGCCCCATAAACAGACCTGGCACCATATTTTCCCAACAGGTTATTAGAAACCACAGCAACAAGTACACTCGCAAGGTTGTTAAAAAAACTGGCAACACCAAGACCAAGCACCTGCAAGAACTCTTTCGGACGCGGTACAAAAGAATTTTTTGTCAATTTGATCTGCTTAAAATGGAACATGTACAATACATTAATACTCATACTTACAAACTGACTAAGTACGGTAGCGAAAGCAGCGCCCTCAATACTCCAGTGAAATACGAATATAAAAAGAGGATCTAGCATCATATTTATAACTGCCCCAATAATCATGGAAGCCATCGCATAGCGCGGGCTTCCGTCTGCTCTGGCAACCGTATTGATTGTCGTACCTAAAATAACAAACGGAAATCCAATAAAAATAATCCGCCCATACCTTAGTGCGTAAGGCATGATATTTTCTGTCGCGCCAAAAATCCTACAGATTCTCTGCGCTGACAGAAAACATATCATACCAAAAATAATTCCAATAATTGCTGCGGCAGAAACAACATTTCCAACAAATATGGCAGCCTTTTTCTTTTCTCCGTGTCCCAAACTCAGGCTATAGGCAGCCGCCAGACCATCTCCTAAGAGACAGGATATCGCTACTGACACGATCATCACCGGTGAGATAATATTAGTTGCTCCATTGCCAAGATATCCGATACCATTGCCGATAAAAATCTGGTCTACAATATTATAAAGTGAATTAATCAACAAAGATATTACACTTGGAACAGCATATTTAAATAATAACCTGTTTAAATTTTCTGTTCCCAGCGGATTGGAACAGATAGCTTCTTCTCCCATAAAAACCCCCTATTTTTATTAGAATTCTAACTATTTAGTTAAAAAACTTTACATATTATCTATCATTTTTTGAAGCACAGACACAAAAACTTGCATATCCTTCTCTGGAATACCTGCAAAAACCAATTCTGTATAAGTGGATATTCGTTTTACAACATCTTCTTGTATTTGTTTTGACTTTTCAGTTAAAACAAGTTTTTTATACCTCCCATCATATGGTACATCCTCCCTGCGGATATACCCGTTATTTTCCAGATAATTCAGCAGACTTGTTACCGAGGGTTTCTTCAGATCCAGATGTTCTTCCAAATCCTTCGGAAACACATCATTATTTACAGATTTGGTAATGATGTAATGCAATACCTCCGCCTGAACACTTGTTAGTGCAGTATCTGTAAAATAACTATCAAAATAACGGCGCATTCTTCGATTACACCTGGCATAATGTTCCATTACTTTCATTTCATCCATAACAAAACCCTCCTTTTATAATTCGAATTCTAACTATATGAGTATATACAACTTTTAAGCATTAGTCAATGTATTTTCTAAATTTCCTTTTACCCTTAATCCAATTCACATCGGCTGGCATACTCTACTGGGGATTCCTCTGTCCGCCGTTTCCAGAGACTGGTGCAACTGCCTTTTCACACCTACCAGGCCTTTTTTATTCCCAGTAAGTCAATGGTCTTATATATTGCCAGAACTCCCTTTTCTCTGAATCCATTAATCATCCGGTTCACACCGTCTATCAATTGATCTTTCAGATCCATAAGTTCAGTCCGACTCAGCTTACGGATATTTGCGGCGATCATCGTGGAATCTGTTCGTTTGATACGGGGGCTGATATCCATTATTTTCGCAATCTTATCACCCAAGCCTGTAATACTATCATGAAGCGGGTCTATGCCATAAGCGGATTCATAATCATAACAGCGTTTGCGGAAACAGGAAGCAGTAATCAATACAAATGTCCTTGTCTCCGCATTACTCTCAAGTCATGAAGATGCCGCCACCGTTCTGATTGTCGGCAAGCTGTTCTCCGGTGAGATAATCCCGCTCTTTAATGATAATATTCTGAAAGAATACAATGAAATATTACGGCGTACAAAATTTCATTTTTCAGAGGAGAGCGTCAGCAGGATGCCGCTAAATAAGTAAAAGCACCTCACTACTGTTTTGGAATCAGCATAAGGTGCTTTCCATTTTCCTTACTATTTCCCTTGAAAAATCATCTTCTCACAGGAGCATGCCGTCAGCATATAATATCCTCCATAAACCATCAGCAGTACTCCGCAGGTTACCCATATATTTGCCCCAATCTCCATATTCATGAAATCACTGCCCCTCTGCATAACTGCCCTCAATGATACCGCCGTATAGACCAGTGACAATATCAACGGTGCCATAAAATAAACCGCAACCAGTTTCCTGACCGTGCGTCGCATCATTCTCTCCGGCACGCCCTGCTTCTCCAGAATCCGGTACTGCATCCGGTTGTCCGCGATCTCGGTAAACTGTTGAACGGAGATCAAAGCCATGCAGATCAGCAGTAAGAGCAACCCGATATACAGGCACAAAAACACCGGCATCCCAAAGGCAGAGTAAAACATCGTATTCATCCGTGCCTTCGTGTTCCACGCAAAAGCCAATTCCCGAAAATCCCCTGAATGAAATACCAGATCCGTCAGCATCTGATGAATGACTCCGATATCTGCGTCAGCTTTGAAACTTCCCTGTACCACGATACTGTCATCCGGCACCAGTTCCGCCGACACCTCACCCGGCACGATTAGCGTCCCACGGTCATTGTCTCCTATGGAAGTCATGATATATGTGTACGAAAGTACTTCCTCCGATGCCGGACGCAAAGCAACACCGCCCAGTTGAATTTCCTTTTCTTCCTTCAAAACCTGTTCCACATATGCTAAAGTTCCTTTATAATTACAGTTCAGCAAATATTTATCCACCCCCAGCGTGACCGCGACGCAGCCCTGTGCTTCCAGGCATTGGTTGTAGTCTGAAACACTGATGATATCCACCTGTTTGTCGAGGAGACGCATACTTTCATCATGAGCCCAGAGTTCCACCTTCTGCCCTGCAAATAAATCGCCGTAGGAATAATCAGCCGTCCGGGTCTGAATCTGGAAACTGCTTTCCACAAACGGGCAGATATCCGAATATTCCTTTGCCGCTTCCGCCAGGATATCTATGCCTCCACCCTCATTTTGGTAGTGTCAAATTTACTACCCATTTTTTTGTTACAAACCTTATATTTTCAGGAATTTCACCACTTTTATAAAGAAAAATGCAATGACCTCCCTTTTTTGTGTCAATACTACAAATAAAGCAACACCCACAAACACTGAAAGGAAAATCACTGCTTATGAATATTATTCCCTATTTACTCTCTGTCATTCAATCACTTTACCAACAAAATTGCTGGCTCGTTCATTTTATCTGCAAATATATCCCTCTCAAACAATGGGCTTTTGACGACTCCCACTCCCCTAAATATCAGAAGTTTAAAACCGATGAGCTCCCGGATATCCAAATCCACCACAGTGAACGGGACTGGCAGCTCCTTATCCCCTACTTTGAATCCCGTTACCACAAGAAGATCAAACCCGTAGCCCGGCGCAAGGGGTGCGATATCCCGGAAGACTGCACCTGTCCTTCCTGCAATGCTCCGCAGCCCTATCTTTATCGCAACAATGGCAGGAAGGGCCAGATCAAATGCAAAGTCTGTGATACCAACTTCTCTCCAGATGACAACCGCTTTTCCAAACGCTATACCCTGCGCTGCCCACACTGCGGTCATGCACTGGTCCACAAGAAAGACCGGAAACATTTCATCCTCCACAAATGTGTAAATCCCAACTGCCCATACTATCTCCATAACCTAAAGAAAGTAGATAAAAAACATCTGGATGAGGAATACGGCAAAAACAAGTATAAACTGCACTATCTCTACCGTAAGTTCACAATTGATTTCTTTCAGATGGACTTAAATTCACTCCCGAAAAATGCTTCTTCCCTTAAATTCAACAAGTTCGATTCCCATGTGATGTCGCTGTGCCTGACATTCCATGTAAACCTTGGCCTTTCCCTGAGGAAAACATCCCAGGCACTCAAGGACCTGTATAACATCCGAATCACCCACCAACAGATTGCCAACTACTGCAAGACTGCCGCGGTCTGCATCAAACCCTTTGTGGGCAACTACTATTACCAGACTGGAAGTACCTTTACTGCCGATGAAACCTATATCAAAGTCCGCGGTATCAAGACTTACGTTTGGTTCGTTATGGATGCCCTCATTGCGGTGCCCTGGAATTTGTACCTTTTCGTTGTCATTCCAAATTTTGCCCTACCTGCGGTCACAAATACGCCATTGACCGCTCCACAAAAATGTCCTTTAAACTCCTCGGGTGCAATCATCGCCATCTTGTTTTTATGATTGATGAAAGCCTCCGGCACATTTTCCTTGAAGACTGCTCCCTCCTCAATTGTCTTTTTCAAGTTGTACGCAGTGTAATCCTAAAGCTCTTCCACAAAATGAATAAAGGCAAAAACTTCGTCCCTGGTTTTGTCTGTGTATTACATACTTTTGGCCGCCCCCTTGAATGGAATCCCCATATTCACTGTCTCCTTACTGAAGGTGCCTTTTCTGATGAAGGCTTCTGGCGTACCGTAAAGTATTTTAATTACACTTATCTCAGGAAAGCTTTCCAGACTGCTCTCCTGAACGAAATGGGAAAGCACCTTGGCCCCTCTTTTAAAAAGACAAAATCTTCCGTTTATCAGAAAGATAAAAATGGCTTTTATGTCTACGCAAAACCTAACCTTTGCGATACAAACATTGTCATCAAATACATCAGCAGATATCTTGGGCGTCCGACCATCGCCTCTTCACGGATTGATTCCTATGATGAGCAAAATGTTACTTTCCACTATAACAAGCATGAAGATGGAGCCCTATGTGGAAAAATTCTTCCCATATTGGATTTCATACAGCTCCTGATACAGCATATACCCGAAAAACATTTCAAGATGACACGCTATTACGGACTTTACGCGCGGCATCGCGAAATTGACAAAACTCTGCATAAAGCAATTGATCAATATAAGCACAAAATCCTATTGGACTGGAATAAATGGCGTAACCTGATCCTACTCTCCTTTGGATATGATCCTTTACAGTGCCCGAATTGCAACAAACACAAAATGGTATTTCTGGAACTCTACCACAACCATAAGCGTGTTCCTCTGTATGAATTATATGAAAAGATCATGGCACCTTACAGGTACCAGTCTAAAAGCCCGCCTGCTAAATATGCTTGATTTTATTTTCCATCTACTCCATACTAAAAGTATTCTAAAGATGGAAGGCTATACTATGGATTCTAAATTCACAGAGGAACTCAGGCAGCACTATATGAAAAATTCTCCAGAAGGCATGACCCCCAGGCTGGTTAAAAACATGACAGATTCCGACCTGCTTGACATGCACTATTTTCTGACCGAGGATGATCTCAATGTGGATGAATTTGAAGATAACTTTTTTATTTTCTGATCATCCTTACGGATAGTTATGCCTTCTTTATATCCTATTGTTTCGGTGGGATATTTTTTCTTCCCCAAAATAGAGCAATTTCCTATAGAATAAAATATGTCACCAAACCGAAGGTTTGATGACATACGTGCGCATCAGCGCACTTCCGCTTTATGTTGTTTTAAAACTGTGATACATATTGTTCAATCTCCTCTACCATTTCACTGTTTGTTAAACAATCAAATACATCCGGACATTCTGCAACATAATTTAATATTGCATATTTCTCATCAAGCTTCAAAAAATCTTCTGTAGAAAGATTATGTTTTTTGCAATAATTTTCTGTAACCAAATACATAAGAAATATTGTATTATTCAATCTCTTTTCTGACATATATCGTCACCCACTTTATTAAAAAATTTTAAAGTTCTTCCCTTACTATTTCAAGATGCATCTAAAACGATATGTATAAAAAATCTACTATTTTGTATATAGGATTTACTAATATCTTAAATTTTGTTTCATCAGATGTAAAAATTTCAAGAAAGCAAAATAATGACAATAGCAATAACGATATTGCCATTTTTGCTCCTATTATATTTAAAATCTCTAACGCATATATCGTAATATAGATAATTGCCATCCGCTGATATTCCCTCAAATCAGAATAATTGTAAACAGCAATCATCGCAAAAAAGAAAACAAAAATAATATTTCCGCTAAATAGTGTCTCCATTTTTCTTAAGTATAAATTTCTCCTCTCATATTGTATACCACTACGCCGCCATCGCATTCGCATTAATCTCGTCAATCACCTTCTTTATCCCCATCCACACGTTCAAATCAGTAAAGATATCTACAATACTTCCCTGATCCGTAAACGGTGGTTCCTGCAGAACAGACAGGTCTTTCATCAACCCATTATGCACAATATACTCCACAATCTGATTTACAAAATAAATCTGTCTGCTGTCCAGATTCGCTCCATCCAGATATTCTGAAAACGCCTCTTTTGCCGCATTCATATCCAGACCGACAATTTCCCGCACAAACTCACCTAACGGCTTATCCCCATACTCTGCCTCATATTCGTTCTTCGTTCCCAAATCACCCCAAAGAATTTTTTCCAACTCCCTGATATCATCCTGAGTCATAGGCTTATTCTTTTTCAGTTTGGCAATCACAAGGTCATCTTCATGCTGACGGACATAATATTCGGCCTTTGCTTTATAATTTTCCAAGTCATCATTTTCCAATTCTGCGTCTTTCCAGTCAATGGATAAAATATCGTCTTCAAAGTTCGTGTCATAACGAACTTTCTTTTTCGGAATATATTTCATCAAATCACGCAAACTCTCACGGATATGCTCAAATTCATGAATCCCGGCATGTTCCAGATAGTCCGTATGTAAAATCTGATTCATCAATTTTGCCTGCGCCATAATGTCCGGTATATTTGACACACCTGAAACAGCGCTCACTTTCTTCAGCAAATCACTGCGGCCTTTTCCATATTTCCTGCCGGTAAGGTAAGCCAGCTCTATTCCGTACATCAGGGCGTCAAAACGAACCGCGCTTGCCTCATCTCCATCCGGCAGAATCAACGGCGCCAATTCCTCGCGCACACGCAATGTGTCTTCATAACTTAGTGTCTGATAATTGGTCTTATCCGAATACATATCAACATATTTCAAATGCTGTCGGACCGAAAAACTTTCCCTGTTCAGTTCCTGCACTTTACCGCTCATATGTTCCACTAACGTATTTCGGTAAGCAATCAGCCTTTCCGTCTGGTATTCCAAATCCTGCAATTTATAGGTTATCTGAAATTCCAGGTTGAAAACCGCTCCCTGCAAAGCCATCATATTGGCGGCTGCCTTCCCTTTGTTCATACGGAAAAATTCAAAATTCCCGCAAAAATCAAAGATATAAAACTTCTTCTTATCCTCCCCGTCCAACAAGCCAGGGCACAGACGTGTCCCGCGCCCAATCATCTGCCAGAACTTTGCTTTACTCATCACTTTCTTGAAAAATACAAGGTTCAGCACTTCCGGCACATCAATCCCTGTATCCAGCATGTCTACAGAAATCGCAATCCGAGGAAGTTTCTCAGGTTCCGAAAACTCGTCAATGGCGCTCTGTGCATAGGTCATATGGTTATCAATGACTTTCGCATATTCCGGAAGATACCGCTTTCATTTTCAAAGGTATCCCATAGAGCGTGTTCCTAAAGTGTCAGATAATCGGCTTATTGGTGTTAGATAAATGTTTTACACAGATACATCTGATTGTAATATGTTTTCATCAAGTTTCTCTCAAGATCATCCACATAACTATTGTGAGCAATCTTATTTCTACACTCTGCCATATCATTCAGCTTTGGAAGAATAAAATCCTGACTTGGAAAATAATCCTTAAAAATATCCCAATTGTTGTTAATGACTGCCCCAAGATCCTTAAAATCCAAATAAAATAATTCAGTACCTCTAACGCTCAGCCACTTATTAGCGGCATCGTTACTCTGTCTTGAAGAAATAGTATTCTGTAAAGCACGTGGAATCGACATTTGAGAAAAATAATTCTCTCCATATTTTTCCTTCGCAACCTTCTCTATAAATAACCTCAATGAATTTTCAACAGAATAAAGATATGTATATGCTTCTGCCATTTGATATCCTTTTATCCTAATATCCTCTGGAAGAACTTCTCCCACTATTCTATAAGTTATTGCATTAACGTTATTTTCTAAGTCAGAAATCAAATCATCTTCTAATTCAAAATCTTTTGTGAGATCCATATTAAACGATACACTCTTTACATCGTATCCAACATCTGCAGGAATTAATCCATCACAAATCCCAACAAGCGTATCCTTATTATCTTGATTATCAAGTACATCTAAATAGTCAGGATTTACATAAAATGTAATGTAAGTTGCAAGAGCATCGCTTCTTCCACAATGACCAGCATAATAATTATTCCATTTAAAAATTTTTCATTTGAAAATGGTAAACTATACGAAAAATCACTCATTACCAAACAGCTCCTTCCTTTAATCATCTACCGCAAAGTGATTTTTTATCTGTACACACATATTGTAAATATTATCTTGTGAAAAACTCTCAATCCTGTTGAGAGTTTTTCACTTCTTCCTCTGCCATCTCATACAATTCAGCCAGTTTCCTCTGCAGAATGCTCTTATCAATCAGTTTTGTCTTATACTCAGCAATCATTGTCTGAGACAAGCTCCTGCTCAATGAGTATTCCACAACATCTGTATCTGCATTTTTGCAAAGAATCATTC